>JAQXBP010000076.1:0-18825 GCA_029252345.1 Flavobacteriaceae bacterium
AATCACCAATTGTTGGTACTGGTTTAGAGAAATCTGTTGCTTCAGACTCTAGAGTATTAATCAATGCTGAAAGAGATGGAGTAGTTGATTACGTTGATGCAAATAAGATTATCATTAAATATAAATTATCTAGCGAAGAAAAATTATTAAGCTTTGATGATGACACAAAAGTTTATGATCTTATTAAGTTTCAAAAAACTAATCAAGGATCATGTATAAACTTAAAACCAATTGTAAACAAAGGTGACCAAGTATCAAAAGGACAGGTTCTTTGTGAAGGTTATGCAACCCAAAAAGGGGAATTAGCACTTGGAAGAAATCTTAAAGTAGCATTTATGCCATGGAAAGGTTATAATTTTGAAGATGCAATAGTTATTTCAGAAAAAGTTGTAAGAGAAGATATATTCACTTCTATTCATATAGATGAATATTCTTTAGATGTAAGGGATACTAAACTTGGAACTGAAGAGCTTACTGATGATATACCAAATGTTAGTGAAGAGGCAACCAGCGAGTTAGATGAAAATGGTATGATTAGAGTTGGTGCTGACGTTACAGCAGGAGATATTCTCATTGGTAAAATAACGCCAAAAGGAGAATCTGATCCAACTCCTGAAGAAAAACTACTTAGAGCAATCTTTGGAGATAAAGCAGGAGACGTTAAAGACGCTTCATTAAAAGCTCCTCCTTCTCTTAACGGAATTGTAATTGATAAAAAATTATTTGTTAGATCACTTAAAGACAAACGAAGAAGATCTCAAGATAAAGTTGACTTAGAGTTGCTTGAAACTAGATATGAGAAAATTCTTGAAGATCATAAACTAAAATTAGTTGAAAAGTTATCATCTGTAGTTGTTGGAAAGACTTGTCAAGGAGTCTTTAATGATTTAGGTGATGAAATTTTAGTAAAAGGAAAGAAATTTTCAAATAAAATGCTCTCTAATGTTGAGGACTACACTCATCTTACTAAGGGAGTCTGGACTACATCTGATGATTTAAATGCATTAGTTTCAACACTTCTTCATAACTATAGAATTCATGAAAACGATATTCAGGGTTCACTTAGAAGGGAGAAATTTACAATAAGTGTTGGTGATGAACTTCCTCCTGGTATAAAAAAACTTGCTAAAGTTTACATTGCAAAGAAAAGAAAACTAAAAGTTGGAGATAAAATGGCTGGTAGACATGGTAACAAAGGGATTGTTGCTAGAATTGTAAGGCAAGAAGATATGCCTTTCTTAGAGGATGGAACACCAGTTGATATTGTTCTAAATCCTTTAGGTGTCCCATCAAGAATGAACATTGGTCAGATTTATGAGACTGTACTTGGTTGGGCAGGTAAAGAACTTGGCAGAAAATTCTCTACTCCAATTTTTGACGGAGCAACTTTAGATGAAATAAATGAGCTTACTGATGAGGCAGGTGTTCCAAGATTTGGACATACTTACCTCTATGATGGAGGAACAGGTGAAAAATTTGATCAAGCTGCAACAGTGGGTGTAATTTACATGCTTAAACTAGGTCATATGGTTGATGATAAGATGCACTCTAGATCAATTGGACCATACAGTTTAATAACACAACAACCACTTGGTGGTAAAGCACAGTTGGGTGGACAAAGATTTGGTGAAATGGAAGTTTGGGCTCTAGAAGCGTATGGAGCTTCAAGTGCATTACAAGAAATCTTAACTATCAAATCAGATGACGTTATAGGTAGAGCTAAAGCTTATGAGTCAATTGTAAAAGGTGAAAACCTCCCTGAAGCAGGTCTTCCGGAATCATTCAATGTATTAATGCATGAATTAAAAGGTCTTGGTTTAGACATACGATTAGAAGAAAAATAAATTTCAAATAAAAATGGCAAAAAATAACGAATTATTGACGCAAAAGAGGTTTAATACCATTTCAATTGGTCTTTCATCTCCTGAAGTAATACTTGGTAACTCAAGAGGAGAGGTTCTCAAGCCAGAAACTATTAATTATAGGACTCATAAACCTGAAAGAGATGGTCTCTTTTGTGAAAGAATTTTTGGACCTGTAAAAGATTATGAATGTGCTTGTGGTAAATACAAGAGAATTAGGTATAAAGGTATTGTTTGTGATAGATGTGGAGTTGAAGTGACTGAAAAAAAAGTTAGAAGAGATAGGGTAGGCCACATTAACTTAGTCGTTCCTGTTGCTCATATTTGGTATTTTAAATCTTTACCAAATAAAATAGGGTATCTATTAGGTCTTCCATCTAAAAAGCTTGACATGATAATATATTATGAAAGATATGTTGTTATTCAGCCTGGTGAAGCCAAAAATACTGAAGGTGAACCTGTAAATAAGATGGACTTCCTTACTGAAGAAGAATATCTTTCAATTATGGAAACACTTCCAGCAGATAATCAGTTTTTAGATGATTCTGATGATAGGAAATTTATTGCTAAGATGGGAGCTGAATGTTTAATTGAGCTTTTATCTAGAATTGATCTTGAAGAGCTTTCTTATGAATTAAGACATAAAGCAAATACTGAAACTTCTAAACAAAGAAAAACTGAAGCTCTTAAAAGACTTCAAGTAGTTGAGTCTTTTAAGGAGGGTAATGAAAGAAAAGAAAACCTTCCTGAGTGGATGGTAGTAAAAGTTATTCCTGTTATACCCCCAGAGCTAAGGCCACTTGTGCCATTAGATGGAGGTAGGTTTGCAACTTCAGATCTTAATGATTTATATAGAAGGGTTATCATAAGAAATAATCGACTCAAAAGATTAGTTGAAATAAAAGCACCAGAAGTTATTTTAAGAAATGAAAAAAGGATGCTTCAGGAGTCTGTTGATTCGTTGTTTGATAATACAAGAAAATCATCTGCTGTAAAAACAGAATCTAATAGACCTCTTAAATCATTATCAGATTCTCTTAAAGGAAAACAAGGACGTTTTAGACAGAATCTTCTTGGAAAAAGAGTAGATTATTCTGCTAGATCTGTTATTGTAGTTGGACCAGAATTAAAGTTATATGAATGTGGATTGCCAAAAGATATGGCAGCTGAATTATATAAACCTTTTATTATTAGAAAGCTTATTGAAAGGGGTATTGTTAAAACTGTTAAGTCTGCAAAAAAGATTATTGATAGAAGAGAACCTGTTGTCTGGGATATTTTAGAAAATGTGTTAAAAGGACACCCTGTTATGTTAAATAGAGCTCCAACTCTTCACAGACTTGGTATTCAAGCATTTCAGCCAAAACTTATTGAAGGAAAAGCTATTCAACTTCACCCATTAACATGTACTGCATTTAATGCAGACTTTGATGGTGATCAAATGGCTGTTCATCTTCCTTTAGGACCAGAAGCAATTCTTGAAGCTCAATTGTTAATGTTAGGATCTCATAATATTCTTAACCCTGCTAATGGATCGCCTATTACAGTTCCATCTCAAGATATGGTTCTAGGGTTATATTATATGACCAAGTCTAGAAAATCTTCTGAATCTGTTAAATTAAAAGGAGAAGGATTGACTTTCTATTCTCCGGAAGAGGTCAATATGGCATATAATGAGAAAATAGTTGACTTAAATGCTATAATAAAGTGTAGAATCAAAACACCTGAATCAGATGACTCATACGAGTTAATTGAAACAACTCCTGGAAGAGTATTTTTCAATGAAGTTGTTCCAGAAAAGGCAGGCTTCTTTAATGAAGTTCTTACTAAAAAGAATCTAAGAGAAATTATAGGGCAAATACTACATGTAACTAGTGTCCCTGAAACTGCTGAGTTCCTTGATGAAATCAAAGACCTTGGTTATTCTTTTGCATTTAGAGGCGGTCTTTCTTTTAGTTTAGGTGATATAATTATCCCTGAACAAAAACAGAATCTTATTAATGACGCTAATAGTCAAGTAGATGGTATTATCGGCAACTATAATATGGGTCTAATAACAAATAATGAAAGATATAATCAGGTAATTGATGTCTGGACTTCTGCTAATGCTACTTTAACTGAGTTAGCAATGAAGCAAATTAGTGAAGATCAACAAGGGTTTAATTCTGTATATATGATGCTTGACTCAGGAGCTAGAGGTTCAAAAGAACAAATCAGACAGTTAACTGGAATGAGAGGACTTATGGCTAAACCAAAAAAATCAAATGTTGGTGGCGGTGAAATTATTGAAAATCCTATCTTATCTAACTTTAAAGAAGGTTTATCAATTTTAGAGTATTTTATTTCAACACACGGTGCTAGAAAAGGTTTAGCAGATACTGCACTTAAAACTGCAGATGCTGGATATTTGACTAGAAGACTAGTTGATGTTTCTCAAGATGTAATTGTTAATGAATTTGATTGTGGTACTCTTAGAGGTATAGAAGTTAATCCACTTAAAAAAAATGAAGAAGTTGTTGAAACTCTTGGTGAAAGAATCCTAGGTAGGGTAGCTCTTAATGATATAATTGATCCTTCAACAAATGAAATTCTTATTGAAGGAGGAAAACTTATTGATGAAAATGCTACAGCTAAAATTGAAAACACCCTTATTACTTCAGTTAATGTAAGATCAGCCTTAACATGTGAAACAAAAAGGGGAATTTGTGCTAGTTGTTATGGTAGAAATCTTGCCACAGGAAAACCAGTTCAAATTGGTGAAGCTGTAGGTGTAGTAGCTGCTCAATCAATTGGTGAGCCTGGTACTCAGTTGACTCTTAGAACATTCCATGTTGGAGGTGTTGCTGGTAATATTTCTGAAGAAAACTCATTAATAACTAGATTTGATGGTGTTGCAGAGATTGAAGACCTTAAGGTTGTTAAAGCAAAAGATAATGAAGGAAAACCTTCAAGCATTGTAATTTCAAGAACTTCTGAAATTAAAATTTTAGATTCAAAAACTAAGAATGTTTTAAGTACTAAAAACATTCCTTATGGATCATATTTAAATATCAAAAATGGTCAGAAATTATCCAAAGGTGATATAATTTGTCAATGGGATCCTTTTAATGGTGTAATTGTCTCTGAATTTTCTGGAAAAATTATTTATGAAAATATTGAAGTAGGTAAAACATTTCAAGTTGAAATCGATGAACAAACTGGATTCAAAGAAAAAGTTATTACTGATTCTAGAGATAAGAAACTTATACCTACACTTCTTATACAAGATAAAAAGGGTGTTACTCTAAGATCTTATAACTTACCAGTTGGTGCTCATATAATGGTTGATGAAGACGAATCTATAGATAAAGGAAAAATTCTTGTTAAAATTCCAAGAAAGTCAGCAAAATCTGGTGATATTACAGGAGGTTTGCCTCGTGTTACTGAATTGTTTGAAGCGAGAAACCCTTCTAACCCAGCAGTAGTTTCTGAGATTGATGGGGTTGTTTCTTTCGGTAAAATTAAAAGAGGTAATAGAGAAATTATTGTTGAGTCTAAGTTTGGTGATATTAAAAAGTATCTAGTAAAGCTTTCAAATCAAATTCTTGTTCAAGAAAATGATTTTATCAAAGCAGGTATGCCCCTTTCTGATGGTTCAATAACTCCTAACGATATTTTAAACATCAAAGGGCCATCAGCTGTTCAACAATATCTTGTTAACGAAGTTCAAGAAGTATATAGACTTCAGGGTGTAAAAATAAATGATAAACACTTCGAAGTAGTTGTTAGACAAATGATGAGAAAAGTTAAAATAATTGATCCAGGAGATACTTTATTCCTTGAAGACCAATTAACTTATAAAGATGAATTTATCTCTCAAAATGATAAGTTATATGGTATGAAAGTTATTGAGGATGCTGGTGATAGTGAAAACCTTAAAGTTGGTCAAGTTGTATCTGCCAGAAATCTTAGAGATGAAAATTCTATCCTTAAGAGAGGTGATCTAAAGCTAGTTGATGCTAGAGACGCAAAATCTGCAACAGCTTCAACTCAGTTACAAGGTATTACTAGAGCATCACTTCAAACTAAATCATTTATTTCAGCTGCATCTTTCCAAGAAACTACTAAAGTATTAAATGAAGCTGCAGTAAATGGTAAAAATGATATGCTTGAGGGTCTAAAAGAAAATGTTATTGTAGGACATAGAATACCAGCTGGTACTGGTATGAGAAAATATGATGAAATAATAGTTGGACCTAAAGACGAGTATAACAGCTTGTTAATTAATAAAGAAGAAGAAGAGCTAAATTATTAATTTGACTAAATGTCAAAAGAGAAAGTAATACTTGTTGATGAAAATGATACTCAAGTTGGTTTAATGCCTAAACTTGAAGCTCATCAAAAGGGTCTCTTGCATAGAGCATTTTCTGTTTTTATTTTTAATAGTAATTATCAATTACTACTCCAAAAGAGAGCTATTTCAAAATATCATTCTGGAGGACTATGGACAAATACTTGTTGTAGTCACCCTAGAGAAGGTGAAGAGACAATCAATGCAGCCAATCGAAGATTACTTGAAGAAATGGGTATTAAAACTAATCTTAGAAAGGTTTACGATTTTATCTATAAAGCTGAACTTGATAATGAATTAACTGAAAATGAATTTGATCATGTTTATTATGGTGTTTATAATGAAGATCCCATCATAAATACTGAAGAAGCAGATGACTTTAAGTGGATAGATATGGAAACTCTAAATAATGATATCACTATAAATGGTCAAAATTATACAGTTTGGTTTAAAATTGCATTTGATTATTTTTATAAATATTTAAATAATGATAACAATAAGTAGAAAAGCACATTTTAATGCTGCACATAAGTTATTCAGGCCTGATTGGACTGATGAAAAGAATAAAGAAATCTTTGGTAAGTGTTCAAATCAAAATTTTCATGGTCACAACTATGAATTAATTGTAAGTCTTACCGGTCAAGTTGATCCTGAAACTGGATATGTTTACGACATGGGCAAGCTAAAGAATATAATAAAGTCCGAAATTGAAGATTATCTTGATCATAAAAATTTAAATCTAGACATTGAGGAATTCTCAACTTTAAATCCATCTGCTGAAAATATTGCTATTTTAATTTATAATAGACTAATTAAGTATTTTGAAAAAAATTATAAACTTAAAATTACTTTATTTGAAACTCCACGAAATTTTGTAGAGTATAGTGGTTAATCTATAGTTAGATTATTTAGAATTTTACCATACTTTGAACTCTTAATATCTTCAGGTAAAGTATCATAAAGTTTTTTTAATAAATCTCTATTTGCGTCAGGTATTTGACTAACTGCAATGTATGGAGAAACCTCATTTGAAGAATTTGTTATTGCAAAATTTAAACTATATAAATATTTTCTTTTAATCAAATTCTCTAATTGGTCATTCACTGAATCAATTTTATTTTGATTATTTTCAATTTGAGCTTTGTAAAAAATTTCAATCAAATCAAGATTTTGAAGATTGTATTTTCTTATGATAGAAAAATATTCAAGTAATAATTCACTATTCTTAGAACCAGAAATTTCAAAACCAGAATCAAACGTTATTAACCTAGTATTGATAACTATTTCTCCTTTATTTCCAAAAAAAGTAATTATATCATTTAATGAATCTCCATCATCTTTGTCTAAGTATAAATAATAGATATCAGGCTCATTAATTTTGGTACTTAACTCGAAATTACTATCTCCAGTTATCTTAATAGAATCCAATGAAACTATGGTTGAATCTTGTTCTTTTTGAAGGTAAATTGTTCCTTTTCTAAGTCCATCAACATCTCCAGAAACAATCATTTGATTTTTATCTGAATTACAAGAAACAATAAATAATGTAACAAAAGTAAGAAGCGTATTTTTCATATTATAAATTTATCCAATAAGTAAATTTAAGATTTATTGATCTATACTGTGGCTCCAATGAATTTATATTAATATAATTATCATTGTAAACAATATATAAGTCTGAAAGTGGAGCAAACCTCCATCTAAATCTGGAATTTATCCCAAGATTTTCAGATTGATTAGTGTATTGAATGTATGTAGACCATGAAACTTGTTTATTAAAAGTATATTGAAATCTAGGACTTATTAACCAAATATTTCTAGAAGGGTATGGATCAGGTAATTTAATTGAGTCATAATTAAATCTTAAACTCATATTAAAATAAGGCTGAATTCTATATTTAAAACCAGTCTTGAATGAAAATTTAGTTCCATTAAAAAAATCCCCATACTGAATTCCAGTTGCAAATTTAAATAAATTTTTATCCGGAGATGAAAATCCTATTTCATAGTCTGTATAAGAATAAAAATTATTTGCAGGAAGAGGTGTTGCATCTTTCGTTCTAGTTGGATCAAAATCATAATATAAATGCTCTCCCCTTATACTTTGTTTAATTTCAAACGTACTTTGATTTAAATACTTTATTTCAAAAGAAGAAATATTCGCCCTGGTTTCAAACTTTTCATCTTTGTTAGGTCTAAAAACATATGCAGCATAATGTTGAAATTCATAATTTAAAATTTTGTCATTATTTTTTGGATATATCCTATACTGATAGAATGGAGTAAATTTTACAAAACCATATCTTCTATAATATCCTAAGTCTGATCTAAAATCATCTCCTACATAAGAACCACTCATACTAACATAGTGTTTACGACTATTCTTTGATAATTTTATACCAAAAGATGCATTTTTGTCATTTTTTTCAGGAGTATAAGATTTATGAAAAAATGTTCTCCCTTTCCAAGCACCATCTTTAGAAGCTAGATTATATTCAAATCCAAAAACTCTATTATACGTATTTTGATTTTCAACAAAATCATAAGTTTTTGTATTTTCCCTATTTATGAAAAAGAATGAATAATTTGATCTTGCAAAAACTTTATTTCTCAGTGTAAATACTGTATTATTATTCTGAGGAACACCTTTTGTTCTATCTTCTTCTGTTAAAACATTTAGTAAACCTATTCTAAGTTTGTCATTTACTTTACCACTCAGCCTTACACCACTAATTATTCTATTTTCAACAGTGTTTCCTTCAAGGTCTCTAGAAATACCAATTCTTCTTGAAAAGAAAGGTTCTGCATCTCTTTCTTGACCAAAGTCAGTGAATAGATCTGAATTTTGAGTAAAGAATTGTCTCTTTTCTGGAAGTCTCAACTCAAATTGAGTCAAGTTTACTAATTGGTCATCAACTTCTACTTGCGAAAAATCAGGATTTAAAGCAAAGTCTATATTTATAGAATTACCAATAGGTATTTTCATGTCAAGGCCATAATCAAAAGTATTTATCTTTTTATTTTTAATAAAATCCTTTCCAATAGAACTGTTTATATATGGTATAAATGAAATAGGTTTTTTAGACTCTCCTAAAGGTTTCTCAAAGTTAATTTTACCCATAAAAGCTAGATCTCCAATTCTTTGCTCTTGAGGGGTTTTTGCCCAACTTGAATGTTCTAGTGATTGAGTATCACTTCTGTAAATGTTAAATCTCCAACTATTAGCACCATTAATAAAATAAAGTTGATTTAAAGGAATTTTAACTTCAGCTATATAAGAATCATCATATAATTTTGATTCTACTTCCCAAATTGCATCCCATGATGAATTCATTCCTCGACCACCAAATGAATTAACAGAAGATAATAGCATATCTCCTTTTAATCCAAGATGATTGGTTTGAAATTTAAAAGCATTTGAAGCATCATTGAAAGTATCAAAAATTAATTGTACATAATCTGCACTTTTAGTTTCAAAATCTCTTTCAAGATTATAGACTGTAAACTTTTTTTCCTTTGTATATGCTTTGACTAGAAAATAAATGTTTTCGTTATCAAATAGAGCCTTAAACTCTGTTTGTTTCACAGCTCTTACAGAATCAGTAGGTCTCCACTGCCAAAAATCAGTTGATGATTCAGCGTCATTCCAGGCTGAATCAAAAGGAGATCCATCAATTTCAATTTTTTCTTCAGTATACTTTACTGTTAATTCTTGAGAAAAAATTAAATTAGAGTAGACTAGTGCTAACACTAAAATAATAGGTAGTTTTTTCAAAATAATTTTTCAATTTTAAAAGTAATAAAATTATAAGGATTTATTATGTAATATATTTGACCTTAATTTTACAAATAAGTTTATGGCTTTAATTTTAACACTATTATTATTAAACTTTTATCCTAATGAAGATTGGGGTGCAACTGGTCACAGGGTGATTGCTGAAGTTGCGAATAAATATTTAACAGATAATTCAAATGAGAAGATAATTAAAATTCTTAATGGGGAAACATTAGTTAATGCATCAACTTATGCAGATGATATTAAATCTGATAGTAGATATAACAGCTTTTATGATTGGCATTTTTTAAATATGGAATTAGATGATAACTATGAGGATATTGACCCATCAGAAAAAGGAGATGTCTTTATTGCTATAAATAAATGTATTGATATTTTAGAGAGTGATTCAGCGTCAGATTCTGATAAATCATTTTATCTTAAGCTACTTGTTCATTTTGTTGGAGATCTTCACCAACCTCTTCATATTGGAAGATATGAAGATAGAGGCGCAAACAGAGTATATGTAAAATGGTTTGGTAGAAATTCGAATCTTCACAGAGTTTGGGATTCTGATATGATAAATAGTTATAATATGAGCTACTCTGAATTAGCTGTCAATCTGCCAAATCCAGATTTTTTAGTATTTACAAAAGAGGCTGAAGATTTTAAAAGAGGTGATATACTGGATTGGGTGAATGAAATACATTCTTACACAAATCAAATATATGCAGGCGTATCAGTTGATGATAAATTAGGTTACGAATATCAATATAAAAACTTTGGCACCGTGAAAGATTTATTATTAATAGGAGGGATAAGATTAGCTAAAATCTTAAATTACTTATTTGATTAGATCTATACTTCTATTTATAAACTCTGTAAGGTCTTTACCAGTAAGAACATTTTGAGAAAGTTTAGCTAAATCTACTGATTGTTTTATAAGACTATTTCTCTTTTTTTCTGTTCTAGTAGTTAATATTTTAGTAACTAATTCATGATTTGTATTTACAATCAAAGAATACATTTCAGGCATATGACCCATTCCGCCTCCACCCGACTGTTGCATCTCTTTCATTCTTCTCATAAATTCAGGTTGAGCTAGCATAAATGGTAGCGATTTACTATCTAATGATTCAAGTTGAACTGTATATTTATCATCTGACACTGCATTCTCAATCATAGGCTTAAGTTTATCCTTTTCCTCATCAGATAGTTTCGATACAACTTGATCATCTTTTTTAATTAGGTTCTCTAATGTGTCAGAGTCAACTCTTGAAAATTTAACTTTCTCTTTTTTAGATTCAAGTTTTTGAATTAAATGAGGGATAATAGGAGAATCTAACAGAAGTACTTCATATCCTTTCTCTTTTGCAGATTCAATGTAAGTATATTGTTCATCCTTGTTTTGAGCATAAAGAATAATCAAATTTCCTTCTTTGTCAGTGTGAATATCTTTAATTTTTTCTTCTAGTTCCTGATAAGTATAATACTTGTTATCAACTGAAGGATAAAGATTAAAAGATTCAGCTTTATCGTAGAATTTGTCTTCAGTAAGCATTCCATATTCAATAACAACTTTTATATCATTCCATTTACTTTCAAGATTTTCTCTTTCATTTTTAAAAATCGATCCAAGTTTATCAGCTACTTTTCTTGTTATATAGTTAGTAATTTTCTTAACAGATGTGTCTGATTGAAGATAGCTTCTAGAAACATTTAAAGGAATATCCGGAGAGTCTATAACACCTTTGAGTAGACCTAGGAACTCAGGGACAATTCCTTCAACATTATCTGTGACAAATACTTGATTCTGATATAGTTGAATTCTATCTTTTTGTAAATTAAGATCATTTGAAATTTTAGGAAAATAAAGAATACCAGTTAAACTAAATGGATAATCAACATTAAGGTGAATATGAAATAATGGTTCTTCAAATTGGTATGGATAAAGCTCTCTATAAAACTGATTATAGTCTTCTTTTTTTAAATCTGCTGGTTGTTTAGTCCAAGCTGGATCGGGATTGTTGATAATATTGTCAACTGTTATTTTCTCTTCCTTCTCACCCTCTTTAACTGGAATACTTTCCTCCCTTGTACCAAATTTAATTGGATGGGGCATAAACTTGTTATACTTATTTAGAAGCTCTGTAATTTTATTTTCTTCAAGATAATCCTTAGAATCTTTAGAAATATGAAGAATAATTTCTGTTCCTCTTTCTTCTTTATCTGATTTTTTTAAACTGTATTCTGGAGAACCATCGCAAATCCAATGAGCTGCAGGTTCATCTTTAAAAGATTTAGTAATTATTTCAACTTTATCAGCAACCATAAATGATGAATAGAAACCAAGTCCAAAATGACCAATAATTCCAGTATCTTTTGAGCTTTCTTTATATTTTTCAAGAAACTCTTCAGCTCCAGAAAATGCAACATCATTAATATATTTTTTAACTTCATCTAAGGTCATTCCAACTCCATTATCAGTAATGTGAAGAGTTTTCTTTTTCTTGTCAACTTTAATATCAACCCCTAATTCACCAATTTCCCCTTTAATTTCTCCAATACTAGATAAATGTTGAATCTTAGTAAGAGCATCTGTAGCATTTGATATAAGTTCTCTTAAAAAAATTTCTTGATCACTGTATAAGAATTTTTTTATAAGTGGAAATATATTTTCAACCGAAACATTAATTTTTCCTTTAGGCATAATTTCTTTTTAATTAATAGTAGCAAAAAAAATACCAATCAATAAATATGACAAATTGGCATTATTTTCTAATCAAGTATAACCCTATAAAATTAATTAATCCATTAAATGGCAGTAGTTCATATCCTATTTGATAACCTCCAATAAGATCTGAAGGTAAATTCCCTATTATAACTATTATTATAATATTAATGACTACAACTAAGTAGACCTTAGTGTCCTCAATTTTATATTTTGTAAAAATTCCAAAAGCAAATAGTCCTAGCAAAGGTCCATATGTATATTGCGCAACAGTTAAAAGACTATCTATTACATTTTTGTCTTGAATATATCTAAAAATTATCACTACAATTATTAATGTTATACTCATTAGAACATGAATATTTTTTCTTGTTTTGATTGATTTCGAATTAGTAATATCAATCTTTAGAATATCAACACAAAAGGATGTTGTAAGAGAAGTTAATGCACTATCAGCACTACTATATGCTGCGGCAATAAGACCTAATATGAAAGTGATTCCTAAAAACTCTCCTAGTCCTGATCTTAATGCAATCTGTGGAAATAAAAGATCTGTTCGAGGTGAATTATCAACCAACGGAACAGCTATATTATTTTCACTTGCATATATAAAAAGAAGTGCACCCAAAACAATAAAAAGAAATGTAACAATAGTCAGTATAAAACTAAAAACTATCATATTCTTTTTAGCTTCTTTAATATTTTTACATGTTAAGTTTTTCTGCATCATGTCCTGATCTAGACCAGTCATACAAATTGTTATAAAGGCACCACCAATAATTGATTTTAAAAAGTAATTTCTTTCTGTAATGCTTTCAGTTACAAATATTTTATCAAATTCTTTAAAATCACTTGAAGAAATGAATTCTGAAAATGTCCAGCCTAAATCTTGGTTTATATAATAAATTGATAATATAACAGCTAAAATCATTAACGTAGTTTGAATTGTATCTGTCCAAACTATTGTTTTAATTCCACCTCTTCTTGTGTATAACCAGATTAATAAAATGGAAATAATAACTGTTATTTCGAATGGTATTCCTAAGTCATCAAAAATAAATTGTTGAAGAACTATAGCTACAAGAAATAATCTAAAAGATGCTCCAAGAATCCTAGAAATTAAAAAAGAAATAGATCCTACATAATGAGCGTTTTTTCCAAATCGTGTAAACAGATATTCATAAATGGATGTTAACCCCATCCTGTAGTATAGAGGAAGTAATAGATTAGCAACAATTAGATATCCTATTAAATATCCAATAACTACTTGAAAATATGTAAATTGAGATTCACCAACCCATCCGGGGACTGAAATAAATGTAACTCCTGATAAAGATGCTCCAACCATTCCAAATGCGACAACAGCCCAGTTAGAACTTCTTTTAGCATTAAAAAAAACTTCATTGTTGTCTTCTTTACCTGTCAAATATGATATAGCAGTTAAAACTATAAAATATGAAGCAATAGCAATTAAAATAATTTCAGGAGATAACATTTTTATAAATATACAAAAGAACTTACAACGAATATTTCTAAATTTGCATAATGGAATTTCCATCTAAACTTCTTGAAAATTTAGTTTATAATATTTCCCAATTATCAGGAATTGGTAAAAGATCTGCTCTAAGAATTGCACTAGAAATATTAAGAAAACCTAAAGAATTCTCCAGAGATCTATCGGAAAGTATTTTTGACTTTAAAACTCAAATTAAACATTGCACTCAATGTCACAATATTTCAGATAAAGATATTTGTGATATATGCTCAAATTTATCAAGAGATCAATCTATTATTTGTATTGTTGAGGATATAAGAGATGTCATTGCAATTGAAAATACAAATCTTTATAACGGACTTTACCATGTTTTAGGAGGGGTGATTTCTCCAATTGAAGGAATTGGTCCCGAGGATTTAAATGTTTTAAGTCTTGAAAAAAAAATTATTGAAAAAAAAGTAGATGAAATAATCTTTGCATTAAGTGCAACAATTGAGGCTGATACAACTAGCTTTTATTTATTTAAAATTTTAAAAAAACTTAATGTAAAAGTCTCGGTATTAGCTAGAGGCATCCCCGTTGGTGATCAATTAGAATATACAGATGAAGTTACATTGGCAAGAAGTATTCAAAATAGACGTCCTTATGAAACTGATCTATCTAATAAGTAATGATTTTAATATTGTAAATTTGCAAGTACTAGAAAAATGGGAAAATATCTTTTGAAACTTCCGAAAATGGGAGAGAGCATTGCTGAAGCTACTATAACTAAATGGTTAAAAGAGGTTGGAGATATTGTAAGCATTGATGAATCAATAGTTGAAATTGCAACTGATAAGGTTGATTCTGATGTTCCATCTGAATTTAAAGGTAAGCTAGTCAAAAAAAACTTTGAAGTAAATGATGTTGTCAAAGTAGGTGAAGTCATTGCTGAAATAGAAACATCTATAGAAGATACTAATGAGATTAAAATAGTTTCTAAAGAGAAGGATAAAGAATTAATCATAGATGATGTTGAAGAAACTATGAAAGATTCAGAAATTGCAAGTATTCCTTCAATAGATTTATTAAAAAATGATGAAATATCTTCAGAAGATAATTTTGAGATTGAAAAAAATGATAAATTTTTCTCACCATTAGTTAAAAATATTGCAAAGAAGGAAAATATTAGTCAGGAAGAGCTTAATAAAATTTCTGGTTCAGGAAAGGATGGAAGAGTCACCAAGCAAGATATTTTAAATTACATAGGATCCCAATCTACTTCATCTAATAAACCTGTTATTGAATCCAAACCTTCTCTGGGAGACCAGGTAATAGAGTTAGATAGAATGGGTAAGATCATATTTGATCATATGTCTAATAGTAAAAAAATCTCAGCTCATGTTCAATCATTTGTTGAAGTTGATGTCACTAATCTATGGGAGTGGAGGGATCGATACAAAAAATCTTTTCAAGATAAAGAGGGGCTTAAACTCACCTTTACACCTCTTTTTATAGATGCAGTAATTAAGTCACTTAAAGATTATCCTATTTTAAATAGCTCAATAATTGATGAAAAAATTGTAATGAAAAGATCTATCAATATTGGAATGGCTACAGCTATTGAAAATGGAAATTTGATCGTACCTGTGATTAAAAATGCAGATCATCTTAACCTTAAAGGACTTACTCTAGCAGTAAATGACTTATCAAATAGGGCTAGATCAAATTCCTTAAAACCACATGAAATATCAGATGGAACATATACTGTAACTAATGTTGGGAATTTTGGGTCAATTATGGGTACACCAATAATTAATCAGCCACAAGTTGGTATAATTGCTATTGGTGTTATTCGTAAAACACCGTCTGTTATAGAAACTGATAAAGGAGACTTTATTGGCATAAGAAAAAAACTTATTTTGTCACACACATATGACCATAGAATTATAAATGGTTCAATAGGAGGAAGCTTTGTTAAAAGAGTTGCTGAATATCTTGAAGAATGGGATATGAACCAAATCATTTAAAATGAAAATCAATCTTAATAGACCTATTTGTTTTTTTGACCTTGAGACTACTGGAGCAAAGGTTGGTAAAGATAGGATTGTTGAAATAGCTATTTTAAGAGTTGATATTGATAAAACAGAGTCACAAAAAGTATGGAGAATTAATCCTGAAATGGAAATTTCAACTCAAGCAACTCAAGTTCACGGAATAACAAATGAGATGATTAAAAGTGAACCAAATTTTGCTTATTATTCAGCTGAAATTTATCAATTTATTAAAGATTGTGATCTATCAGGGTTTAATGCAATTAAATTTGATATTCCTATTCTTGTCGAAGAATTAATAAGAGCCAATATTCAATTTGATTTTACAAATGTAAGAATGATTGATAGTCAGGTAATATATCATAAAAAAGAACCTAGAAATCTTTCGGCTGCCCTTAGGTACTATTGTGATAAAAATCTTGAAAATGCTCATTCTGCCTTGGATGATACAATTGCTGCTTACGAAGTGTTTAAAGCTCAATTAGACAAGTATGATGATTTAGAACCTGATATGGATTTCTTAAATGAATATTCAAAAAGGAATAATAATCTAGACTTTGCAGGGAAAATAAGATTAGATTCTGATAATGATGCAACTTTTGCATTTGGTAAATATACTGGGCAAAAAGTTATTGATGTATTTAAAATTGATCTGGGTTATTACTCCTGGATTATGAAAGGGGATTTTCCAGAGTATACCAAAAAAATATTTACAAAATTGAAATTAAGTATAATAAACTCTAAATAAGATGAAGATAATCTGTATTGGAAGAAATTATTCTGATCATATAAAAGAATTAGCTAATATTAGACCTTCTCATCCTGTTGTTTTTTTAAAACCTGACTCATCTATTATTCCGAAAAATCACAATTTTATTATTCCTGCCTTTTCAAATGAAATACATCATGAAGTTGAATTAGTTGTTAAGATTAATAAAGTTGGAAAGCATATAGATGAATCATTTTCTAATAAATATTATAATGAAATTGGTCTTGGAATTGATTTTACTGCTCGAGATATTCAAAATACTTTAAAAGAAAAAGGTCATCCATGGGAAAAATCAAAGGCTTTTGATAATTCGTGTTTAGTTGGAGATTTTATTAGTGTAGAGAAATTTAAAGACTTATCAAAAATAGATTTTAGTTTAAAGAAAAATAATCAATTGGTTCAATCTGGTAACTCTTCTAATATGTTATGGAAAATAGATGAATTAATTTCATATGTTTCACAATATTTTACACTTAAAATAGGAGATTTGATTTTTACTGGGACACCTGCAGGTGTTTCAAAAGTTATAAGTGAAGATATATTAGAAGGCTACATTGATTCAACTAAAATGTTTTCACTTAAGATAAAATAGATATGATAAAAAAAATCTTTGATTATCTCAATGTTAAAAATAAAACAATTTCATTTGCAGAAAGTTGTTCAGGTGGAAACTTATCTCTTTCAATAACAAAAATTGCTGGCGCTTCAAATGTTTTTAAGGGTTCTATTGTTTCTTACAGCAAATATTCAAAAGAAAAAATTATTGGAATTGAAAAAAATGAAATTGACTTATTCTCTCCTGTAAGTAAAGAGATTGCTATAAAAATGGCAGAAAAAGTTAGAGAAAAATTTAATTCTGATTATTCAATTTCTGTAACTGGAAACGCTGGTCCAACCTCTGATGGATTAAAATCTTCAGTTGGAGATTGTTTTATAGCTATATCGTCTGAAAATGAATTATTCTGTGAAAAATATGAAGTAATTAGTTCGAGAGAAGACTTCATTAAAACTGTAACTGAAAATTCATTCAAACTCTTCGTTGATAAAATTATTAACCAATAAATTTATTTTTTTATTAAACTTAAATACATTAGTTTTGCACGTTACAAAAAATTAGTACGTTATGTCTAAGACTTGCGAAATTACTGGAAAGAAAGTTATGTTTGGGAACAACGTTTCCAAATCATTAAATAGAACAAAAAGAAGATTCGATGTTAATCTTATGAAAAAAAGATTCTTCATTCCAGATGAAAACAAATGGGTTACTCTTAAAGTTTCTGCATCAGCTTTGAAAACAATAAACAAAAAGGGTATTTCAGAAGTTTTGAAAGAAGCTAGAAAACAAGGTTTAATTAAGTAAAAATGGCAAAAAAAGGTAATAGAGTTCAAGTAATATTAGAATGTACTGAGCACAAAGACTCAGGTATGCCAGGTACTTCTAGATATATAACTACTAAAAACAAAAAAAATTCTCCAGACAGACTTGAAATAAAAAAATTCAACCCTATTCTGAAGAAAATGACTGTTCACAAAGAAATTAAATAAGATGGCAAAAAAAGCAGTTGCTAGTTTACAAACTGGCTCAAAAAAACTTGCAAAAGCAATAAGAATGGTAAAAAAAGATGGCTCTAATAGCTATTCTTTTGAAGAAAGAATATTGCCTCAAGATCTTGTTAATGATTGGCTTGCTGGTAAACCTATTGTTAAAAAAGAGGCACCTAAACCTGTTCAACCAGCTGCAGAAGAAGTTAAGGCTGAAGAGCCAGCTGCAGAAGAAGTTAAGGCTGAAGAGCCAGCTGCAGAAGAAGTTAAGGCTGAAGAGCCAGCTGC
>JAQXBP010000077.1:0-6502 GCA_029252345.1 Flavobacteriaceae bacterium
ATGTCTCCACTTTTTGTAATCAAGAAGCTTAAAAGGAACAATACCCTCAATTATCCAGAATAAAGTAATACCAGAAACCATTATAAGAGCTCTGTTAACAGAAGAAATATTCTCAAATAGTAATAACAAATTTTCCATTCTAATCGAATATAAGTATATCATTTGTATAATCAGTATCCGCTATAAGTCCAGTAGGATTTATATCAATTGATTTAATAGATTCTAGTTTATGCTTTATTTTAAAAGTATATTTTTTTGAAGCCCAGGACCAATCATCAAGTTGTATCCAACTTTTAGCGTATTTAGGTTTTTTCTTATCACCTCTCATTAGAGAAATAGGTATATAATAATATTCCTCCGCTCCATCCTTAAATGTAACTAATACTTCAAGAGGCATTGGCATTAACCCAATTCTTTCTAAAGTAATATTGGATCTGTTTTTATCTTTTTCAACTTGATTAATTGAATAATCAATTTTATTTGTTGTTTGGGTCCAGTCTGTTAAATACCAGTTTAAAAGAATTCCTGAAGACTGTTCAGCAATTCTTCTTAAATCATTTGGTAATGGATGAGTAAACTTGTAAGTATTAAAGTAATTTTTTATTGTTTTATTGAAAGCTTCTAAACCAATTATGTACCTTAATTGACTCAAGAATACAAACCCTTTTGAATATGCTGTGGATTCATATGCTCTATTATGTTTATATCTGTTTGCATTAGTCGACTGAGGCATTTCTTGTCCAGAATTTGCTAAACTTATATATCTTCCATATGAACTACTGATAGAATTATTGAAATCAGAACCTAGAACAAAGCTCTCAGCTAAATCTCCAAAAAAACTTGCTGAACCTTCATCCATCCATTCATGATTCATTTCATTAGTAGCTAATACTCCTTGGAACCATGCATGTGCAAGTTCATGAGAAGTTACACTTACAAGAGGAACAAAATCTTTACCAGAGTTAACAAGTGTTAGCATAGAGTATTCCATTCCACCATCTCCTCCTTGAACAACCGAATATTGCTTATATGGATAAGTTCCAATGTTTTTATTGAAAAATTTTAAAAGTTCAGCAGTGATTGGCTGTAAAGCTTTCCAATTATCGATTATTTCAGGGTCATTTTTATAATAGAAATTCAATTGTACTCCATTAGCTCCTTGATAAATATCATGAATATAATCAGGATCTGCAGCCCAAGTAAAATCATGAACTTTTGGAGCTAGAAAATTCCAAATTCTCTTTTTTCCAGATTTAACACCAAGCTTAAAATTTGCAGGGTCACTTTCTTGAAGATATCCAGATGCAGCAACTATATATTCCTCATCAATTTTAATTGTAACATCAAAATCTCCCCAAACACCATGAAACTCTCTTCCAGTATATGGGGCTGTATTCCATCCTTCATAGTCATATTCTGACATTTTTGGATACCATTGAGCCATTGAAAATTTAACTCCCATTGGAGAATCTCTTCCAGCTCTTCTAATAGTTATAGGTACCTGACCATTAAAATCCATTGTGAAGACAGACGAGCTTCCTGGCAAAAGAGGACTGGCAAGTGTTACCTCTAAAATTGTATCTGATAAATAGGTTTCAACATTAACATTATCCTGTTTGAGGTTGGTAACACTTAGAAACCCTTCTTCCTCTGGCTTTAATTTGCTTATATCTACATCAAACCTAGTATTAATATCATCCCCATTATTTAATCTTACAGCCATATCACTCCCTTTTCTGAATGCATTAAAGTATAAGTGAAAAAAGACTTTATTTAAAGTGTCTAGTGAATTGTTGGTATAGATTATCTCCTGATCTCCTTTATAAGAGTTATTCTTTGCATTTATATCTACTGTAATCTTATAATCAACCTCTTGTTGCCAGTAGTTTTGACTTTGTATACTATTGATGAAAAATAAAGATAAGAATAGTACTAAAGGTGAGGTATTCATATTCATTAGGTTAGATTTATTTTGAACCAAATATAACTAATTACTTATATCACAAGTGTTAAAAGAATTCTAAAAACATTTATATTTATAAAAACCATTGTTATGAAAAAAATTATTTATTCACTTCTAATCTTCATGATTTCCTCAAATATTATTTTTGCTCAAGACAAAACTGAAGAAAAAGAAAAGAAAGAAAAATCTAATAAAAATTTACCTATTAAACCCGGGAGATTTTATGATTTGAACACAGATACTGGTTCCTGGATGTCTTTGGACGTTAGTCCGGATGGACAAACAATAGTTTTTGATCTTCTTGGTGATATTTACTCAATTCCAATATCTGGAGGTAAAGCTAAGCGTATAACTAAAGGAATGGCATTTGATTCTCATCCAAAGTATTCTCCTAATGGAGAGTCAATAGTTTATGTAAGTGATAAGAGTGGAGGAAATAATGTCTGGATTAGAGATTTAAATTCAAATGATTCAATTCAAATTACAAAGGAAAAAGATAATCAGACTGCTTTTGCAGATTGGTCTAAAGATGGAGATTATTTAATAGTTTCTAAAGGAAGAAGAAACCTAAAGTTGCATATGTACCATAAGGATGGTGGGAGTGGAGTTAAGTTAATTGATAAACCATCATCTTTAAAAATAGTTCAACCTGAAGTAGGAGTTAATGACAGATATATATGGTATGCAAATAGAACTAATTCATGGCAGTACAATGCAGGCCTTCCTCAATATCAAATTTCAAAATATGATCGAGAAACAGGAGAGATAAAAAGAGAAACATCAAGATTTGGTTCAGCTTTTACACCAACCCTTTCACCTGACGGAAAGAGTCTAGTATATGGTACTAGGTATGAGGACAAAACTGCACTTAGAATTCGTAATTTAGAGACTGGATATGAAAGATGGCTAGCTTTCCCTGTTCAAAAAGATGATCAGGAATCTCAAGCAACAATGGGAGTTCTTCCAAATATGGCCTTCACACCGGATAGTAAAAATTTAATTTTATCATATGGAGGAAAAATAAATAAAATTGATATACTAGAAGGTAAATCATATGAAATACCTTTTCAGATTAATGAGACTATAGAAGTAGGGCCTGAATTAAAGTTTGACTATGAAATCTCAGATGAAAAGTCTATGATTGTTAATCAAATTAGGAATCCATCTATCTCTCCCGATAGTAAAAAAATTGCATTTACAGCATTAAATAAATTGTATTTAATGGATTTAGATTCAAATCAAATAACTAGGTTGACATCTTTTGAAGATGAAACAATTGAAGCGATGCCTGATTGGAGTCCTGATGGTAAAGAAATAGTTTTTGTTACGTGGAATGATAACAAAGGTGGTTCATTGTTTAAAGTGAGATCAGATGGTAAAAGGGAACCTTTTCTATTAACTCAAAGTAACGAGAGGAGAATAAACGGGGTTTATATGAATCCTAAATGGAATCCAGGTGGTGATAGAATTGTATTTACAATAGGAGATGCAAGAAACTACAGGGGAAGTGAAGGTCCTGGGGCATTTAAATCAAATGAAAAAATTATGTGGATTTCTTCAAAAGGGGGCCAACTTAATTACATTAGTGAATCAAAAGGAAGATCTTATCCGCACTTTGTTGATGGAAAAGATAGAATATATCTTTTTGATAACTCTAAGGGTTTGGTTTCAATTAAATGGGATGGAACTGACGAAAAAAACATAGTTAAGGTCACTGGAACAACTCCTTATGGATCTGGAGATACAAAAAGACCTTCAAATGCAAGTTTAATTTTAATTTCACCAGATGGGTCTAAAGGATTAGCGAAAGTTAGCAATAACCTATATAGCTTTACTATTCCTTACACAGGTCTAGAATCATTAAAAATTTCAGTTTCTAATCCTAAATTCTCATCCTTTCCAGCTAGAAAATTAACAAAGATTGGTGGCGAATTTCCATCATGGAGCAAGGATTCTAACTCTATAAACTGGTCTATAGGAAATTCCTTTTTAACATATAATCTAAATGATGCTGAACAATTTGATAGGGATCAAGATGAAAAAGACGATGAAAAGTCAGAAGAAGAAAAGAAAAAAGATGAATTAGCAGAGAAAATTGCAGAATTGAATCCTGAGTTGGCTGAAGAGGTTTCGGAAGATGATAAAACTGATGAATTTTCACCTGATGAGATTCAAATTGAAGTTACTGTAGATAGAGATATACCTAATAGTTCAATTTTATTATCAAATGCGAAGATAATAACAATGAATGGCGATCAAATAATTCAGAATGGACAGGTTTATATTAAGAATAATCGAATTATTGAAGTAAGTGATAAAGAAATAATAATTGAAGACGAAAACCTTATAAAAATGGATATGACTGGCAAAACTATTTTGCCGGGATTTGTAGATACCCATGCACACATGTGGCCTAGATGGGGACTTCATAGATATCAGCCTGCTTCTTATGCAGCTAATCTTGCAAATGGAGTTACTACAACCAGAGACCCTCAAACTGCAACTACAGATGTTCTTACATATGCTGATATGGTTGAAACGGGAAAGATTTTGGGTCCTAGAGTTTATTCTACTGGTCCAGGTCTTGGGTATTGGGGCTATAATGTTAAAAGTTTAGATGATGCTAGAGACGTAATGAAACAATATTCAAAATATTATAATACCAAAACAATTAAAATGTATGTAGCAGGAAATAGGCAGCAAAGACAATGGATTTTAATGGCAGCTAAGGAGCAAGAAATAATGCCTACAACCGAAGGAAGTTTAAATTTAAGGCTAAATTTAACTGAAACTATAGATGGATATCCAGGTCAAGAACATAATCATCCAATATATCCAGTATACGATGATATAGTTGGTTTAACTGCATTTACCAAAAAAGCTTATACACCTACACTTTTAGTTACATATGGTGGACCATGGGCAGAGAATTATTATTTTGCTACAGAAGATATTCATAATGATGAAAAAGTTAAGTTTTTTACTCCTAAAGATGAATTAGATTCAAAAAGAAGAATTAAAGCTGGTTGGTTTCATGAAGATGAATATGCCTTTGAAGAGCTCAGTGTATTTGTAAAAGATCTAGTAGAACAAGGGGGTATTGCAGGAGTTGGTTCTCATGGACAGTTCGAAGGAATAGGATATCATTGGGAATTATGGAGTATTGCTTCAGGTGGTATATCAAATCATGATATGTTAAAAGTTGCTACTATTCAAGGAGCATATGCAATCGGCCTTGATAAAGAGCTTGGGTCAATAGAAAAAGGAAAGTTAGCAGACTTAGTAATCCTTAATAAGGACCCATTGAATGAAATAAGAAATACAAGTTCTATTGAAATGGTTATGAAAAACGGCAGGTTATACAATGGTGATAATTTAAATCAAGTATACCCACTAGAAAAAAAATCTGAAAATTTTAACTGGCAAGAAAAAGCACCAAGTTCACTTCCAGGTTTAAATAAATAAAACAAGAACTATGAAAAAAATTATATTACTTAACCTTATATTTTTAGGCTCACTTTATTCACAAGATTATTATTATGAAAAATATGCTCCTTTTGATGAAAACATAAAATCTCCTGAAGAGTTTTTAGGTTATCCTATTGGAGAAATGCATACAAGACATGATTTAATTGTTTCTTATATGACATATTTATCGGATGTTTCAGATAAAGCAGATATGTTTAGTTATGCAACATCATATGAAGGGAGAAAATTAATTTATTTGATAGTAAGTTCTCCTGAAAAGATTAAAAATATAGAAACAATTAGAAAATCGCATCTTTCGTATATAAAACCAGATGATGAAAATTATATTCAATCAGATAAACCCACTGATTTTCCTGTAATAGTAAATCTTGGATATAATGTTCATGGAAATGAACCTTCTAGTTCAGAAGCTGCAATGCTTACTGCCTACACACTAATCAGCTCTAAATCAAAAGAAGTTGAAGAGTACTTAGAAAATTCAATAGTATTAATTGACCCTACAATAAATCCAGATGGTAGAGATAGACATACTCAATGGGTTAATAGTTATAAAGGTTCACCTCTTGTTGACGATCCACAGGATGCTGAACATAACGAATATTGGCCCGGCGGAAGAACTAATCATTATTGGTTTGATTTAAATAGAGATGTGCTGCTTGGAATTCATCCAGAAACTAGAGGTAAAATTGAATTTCATCATAATTGGTATCCAAATGTGACTATGGATTTTCATGAAATGGGAAGTAACAGTACATATTTTTTTGTTCCATGGAAAACTCATGCTGCAAAAGACCCTGTTATACCCCAAGAGAACTATGAATATTTTGAAAGATTATTTGGAGAATTTTTTGCCAAAGGTTTAGACGAAATAGGGTCGATGTATTTTTCAAAAGAAGCTTTTGATAAGACATATCCAGGGTATCATTCTTCCTATGGTGATTTAATGGGTGGAATAGGTATGTTATTTGAACAAGCAAGCTCTAGAGGGCATAAACAGGTAACTCAATTTGGAGAGATTACATTTCCTTTTACAATAAGAAACCAATATGT
>JAQXBP010000078.1:0-5659 GCA_029252345.1 Flavobacteriaceae bacterium
ATGTCTCCACTTTTTGTAATCAAGAAGCTTAAAAGGAACAATACCCTCAATTATCCAGAATAAAGTAATACCAGAAACCATTATAAGAGCTCTGTTAACAGAAGAAATATTCTCAAATACTAACAATAATTTTTCCATTTTACTCGAATGTTATTATATCATTTGTATAATTTGTGTCTGCCATAAGTCCAGTAGGATTAGTATCAATTGATTCTATAGATTCTATTGAATGATTTATTTCAAAAATATACTTTTTAGATGCCCATGACCAATCTCTAAGTTGTATCCAGTTTTCAGCATATTCAGGTTGTTTCTTTTCACCTCTCATTAGAGGAATAGGTATATAATAAAATTCTTTTGTTCCATCTTTTAATGTAACTAATACTTCAAGAGGCATAGGCATTAAACCAATTCTTTCTAATGTAATTACAGATTTATTTTTAATTTTTTCAACTTGATAAATTGCATAATCTATTTTATTCGTTGTTTGAGTCCAGTCTGTCAAATACCAGTTCAAGAGAATTCCTGATGACTGTTCAGCAATTCTTCTTAAATCATTTGGTAAAGGATGAGTAAACTTGTAAGTATCAAAATAATTTTTTATTGTTTTATTAAAAGCTTCCAAGCCTATTATATATCTTAATTGACTTAAGAATACAAATCCTTTTGAATATGCAGTGGATTCATATGCTCTATTATATTTATATCTGTTAGCATTTGTTGATTGAGGCATTTCTTGTCCTGAATTTGCTAAACTTATATACCTCCCATATGAACTTCTTATACTATTATAGAAATCAGAACCTAGAACAAAACTTTCTGCTAAATCACCAAAATAACTAGCTGAACCTTCATCCATCCATTCATGATTCATTTCATTTGTAGCTAATACACCTTGGAACCATGAGTGTGCAAGCTCATGAGATGTTACACTTACAAGAGGAACAAAATCTTTACCAGAATTAACAAGAGTTAACATAGAATATTCCATTCCACCATCTCCTCCTTGAACAACCGAGTATTGCTTATAAGGATAAGTTCCAATATTTTTATTGAAAAATTTTAAAAGTTCAGCAGTAACTGGTTGTAAAGCCTTCCAATTATCGATTATTTCAGGATCATTTTTATAATAGAAATTCAATTGTACACCATTAGCTCCTTGATAAATATCATGATTATAATCAGGATCAGCAGCCCAAGTAAAATCATGAACTTTTGGAGCTAGAAAATTCCAAATTCTCTTTTTTCCAGATTTAACACCAAGCTTAAAATTTGAAGGGTCACTTTCTTGAAGATAGCCAGATGCAGCAACTATATATTCCTCATCAATTTTAATAGTAACATCAAAATCTCCCCAAACACCATGAAACTCTCTTCCAGTATATGGCGCTGTATTCCAACCTTCATAGTCATATTCTGACATTTTTGGATACCATTGTGCCATTGAAAACTTCACTCCCATTGGAGAATCTCTTCCAGCTCTTCGAATAGTTATTGGTACCTGACCTTTAAAATCCATTGTAAATACTGATGAGTTCCCAGGCAACAGAGGGTCAGCTAGAGTTACCTCTAAAATTGTATCAGATAAAAAAGTTTCAACCTTTATATTATCCTGCTTAAGGTTGCTAACATTTAAAAACCCTTCTTCCTCTGGCTCTAATTTGTTTATATCTATATCAAATCTAGTGTTAGCGTCATCTCCATTATCTAATCTAATGGCCATTTCACTGCCTTTCTTAAAGGCATTAAAATATAGATGAAAAAAAACCTTGTTTAAAGTATCTTGTGAATTATTTGTATAAACAATCTCTTGACTACCCTTGTAAGAATTATTCTTTGCATTTACATCTACTAAAATTTTATAATCTACCTCCTGTTGCCAGTAATTTTGACTTTGAATACTATCAATGAATAACAGGGATGAAAATAGAGCTATAGTTAAGGTTTTAATATTCATTAATGTGATTTTTTATTCATCCAAATATAACTAATTACTTATATTACAAGTGTTAAAAGAATTTTAAAAACATTTATATTTATATAAAACTTAGTTATGAAAAAAATTATCTATTCACTTTTAATTTCTATAATTTCTTTAAATATTACGTTAGCTCAGGACGATAAAGAATCTAAAAAGGATGACGCCAAAAAAGAAAAATCATTTGAAGAAGTTACAAAACAAAGTAAATTAATAGAAGGTCTATTTGACATATATCAAGATAGTATATCGGGTAAAATTCAAATGCTAATTAAAGAAGAGCAGTTAAATAAAGATTTTATATATGGTTCTCAAATTGCAGATGGAATAGTTCAAGCTGGAGGATTTAGAGGTCTATATAATGATGAGAAGATTATAAATTTTAAAAAATTCTTTGATAAAATTGAGATATCATTCAAGAATACTAATTTCTATTTTGATGAGAATAATCCATTATATAAGTCAAGGGAAGCAAATATTAGTAATGCAATAATTTCTAGCTCAAAAATTGATTTTCATGATAAGAAGAATGGAACTTATTTAATTAATGCAAATGATTTATTTCTTTCAGAATCATTAACTAGAGTAAAACCTCCATCAAGACCAAATCAATCTAGAACAGCTTTTAGTTTAGGTTCTTTAGATAAAGCAAAATCAAAAATTATGGATATCAGAAATTATCCTGAGAATCTCAACATAAAAACAGATTACGTTTATAATAATCCAAATATTTTATCAGGTGGTTCAAATTCAGTTTCAGATTCAAGATATGTATCAATGAAGGCTTTCCATACATTAATTGAAATGCCAGATGAAGATTACGAAATTAGATTTGATGATCAAAGAGTCGGTTATTTTTTAACTCAGGTAGACAATCTTACAGATCCCGGAACAACTAATTATAGAGACCTAGTAAATAGATGGAAGTTAATTAAAAAAGACCCAAGTTTGGACATCTCAGAACCTATTAAGCCTATTACTTGGTGGATTGAGAACTCAACTCCAATGGAATGGAGAGAAACAATAAAGGAAGCAGTTCTTCAATGGAATGTTGCTTTTGAAAAGGCCGGTTTTAAAAATGCCATTGAAGTTAAGATTCAACCTGATGATGCAGATTGGGATGCCGGAGACATTCGTTATAATGTATTGAGATGGACATCTTCACCTAACCCACCATTTGGAGGCTATGGACCTAGTATGGTCAACCCTAAAACTGGAGAAATAATTGCAGCTGATGTGATGTTAGAGTTTGTTTTCTTTACAAATAGAGTTTTTAATGACAAATTATATTCTGACTCATCTTTAGTGATGAATACAGATAATTATAATCAAACTCATGATCACAATAATTTTATTTGCTCTGCAGGAAGTATTTTACACGATAATATAAACTTTGGAAGAACTTTTATTGCTTTAAATGGAAATGACTATGATTTAGAGGAGTTAGAAAGACAATCTATGATGTATTTAATTATGCATGAGGTTGGGCACACTTTAGGATTAAATCATAACATGAAATCAAGTAGTATTTTCTCTCCTGAGGAACTTTATGATAATAATAAACTAAAGGGAAAAGCTATTTCAGGTTCTGTTATGGATTATCCTGCTCTTAATTTAAATCCTAATCCAAATATTAAATCTCCATATGCAGACTCGTCTGTTGGACATTATGACAAATGGGCAATTGAGTTTGGCTACAAGCCTTTTAATTCACAAGAGGAAAGAAATGAAATACTTTCAAGGTCAACTGATCCTTTACTTATTTTTGGAAATGATGCTGATCTACTATACTCATCAAGGGGAATAGACCCGAGAGTACAAACAAATGATATGTCATCCGATCCAATAAGCTACTCCATTGATAGAATGGAACTTGTTAATGATCTGTTTGATAATATTTTAGATAAATTTGAAAAGCCTGGTGATACATATGAAGATATTAGAAGAGCATTCTTTAATCTTAACTCACAGTATGCTGGTGCAGCTTCAACAATTTCTAAATTTATAGGTGGAGTATATGTTGAAAGATCTGTAATTGGTCAAAAAGGTTCTCAAATGCCATATACAACAGTAAGTTATAAAGATCAGAAGCGAGCTTTTAAAGCTTTAGATAAACATATATTTTCTTCTGATAATTATAAAATCCCTTCTGAAATTTTTAATTATATAGCAAGGCAAAGAAGAGGGTTTGATTTTTTCAGTGGTTCTGAGGATCCTAAAATTCATGATATAATATTATCTAATCAGTCCAGAGTATTAAGTCAACTTATGGCTCCAAATACATTACAAAGATTGAAAGACTCTGAGCTTTATGGAAATAAGTATAAATTATCAGAATTTATGTCAGATATAAATAAGTCAATATTTTCTGATATTGCTGGAAATGTGGATAGTTTTAGACAAAATCTACAGATAATATACACTAAAAGACTTATTGATATTATAAGTAATGATAAAGGTAAAAGTTATAAAAACCATGCTAAATCTCTTGCATTATTCAATCTTAACGATATTATGGGATCAATTAATTCTAAAGGAAATAGATCCTCTCTAGCTCACAAAATGCATTTAAAGTCAATAATTGAAAAAGCCTTAGATAATGATTAAACTTCTAACTATGAAAAAATTTTTACTACTTAACCTTATATTTTTAGGCTCACTTTATTCACAAGATTATTATTATGAAAAATATGCTCCTTTTGATGAAAATATAAAGTCTCCTGAGGAGTTTTTAGGCTATCCTATAGGTGAAATGCATACAAGACATGATCTAATTGTTTCTTATATGACATATCTATCTAATATCTCAGATAAAGCAGATATGTTTAGCTATGCAACATCATATGAAGGGAGAAAATTGATCTATTTGATAGTAAGTTCCCCTGAAAAAATTAATAATATTGAAAAAATTAGGAAATCACATCTATCGTATATAAAACCAGATGATGAAAATTATATTCTATCTGATAAACCGACTGATTTTCCAGTAATTATAAATCTAGGATATAATGTTCATGGAAATGAACCTTCTAGTTCAGAAGCGGCAATGCTTACTGCATACACATTAATTAGCTCTAAATCTAAAGAAGTTGAAAAATACCTAGAAAATTCAATTGTATTAATAGATCCTACAATAAATCCAGATGGAAGAGATAGGCATACTCAATGGGTAAATAGCTATAAAGGTTCACCACTTGTTGATGATCCCCAGGATGCAGAACATAATGAATATTGGCCTGGTGGAAGAACAAATCATTATTGGTTTGACTTAAATAGAGATGTGTTGCTAGGAATTCATCCAGAAACTAGAGGAAAAATTGAATTTCATCATAATTGGTATCCAAATGTAACTATGGATTTTCATGAAATGGGTTCTAACAGTACATATTTTTTTGTTCCATGGAAAACTCATGCTGCAAAAGACCCTGTTATACCCCAGGAGAACTACGAATATTTTGAAAGATTATTTGGAGAATTTTTCGCCAAAGGTCTAGATGAAATAGGATCGATGTATTTTTCAAAAGAAGCTTTTGATAAGACATATCCAGGGTATCATTCTTCATATGGTGATTTAATGGGTGGAATAGGTATGTTATTTGAACAAGCAAGCTCTAGAGGGCATAAACAGGTAACTCAATTTGGAGAGATTACATTTCCTTTTACAATAAGAAACCAATATGT
>JAQXBP010000079.1:0-5097 GCA_029252345.1 Flavobacteriaceae bacterium
GGAAAACTAATTATTCTTGAAACCTCAGTTCCTAATAATTTTTTAATTAAGTGTTTATATTTATTATTTACAAGTATATATGTCCCTTTAATCTCTTTTATATTTACAAAAAACATAAAGGCTTACAACTATTTATTGGACTCTACTAAAGAGTTTCCTAATGAAAAAGATTTTAAAAAAATTTTAAGTTCAGTTGGGTTTAAAAATATAGAATCCAAGAAAAAATTCTTTGGCATTTCAACAATTTATATTTTAACTAAATAGAATTAAACTTAAAGTCAGTATTTAATTCCATACTCTTTGAAGAAAATTTATAAAGTTTTGACTCATAATATTTTCAATATCAATTTTTGAGTATCCTTTTTTAGATAGCATTGATGGAATTTTTTGAAGATCAGCTATAGTGTCAAGATCAAGTGGTGTTTGTTCCTTACCAAATGCTCCATCTAAATCAGTACCCATGCCTACATGTAATGCATTACCTGACAACTGACAAATATGATCGATATTATTAATCATTATATCTAATGTTACACCCATACTTTTAGGAGTAGACTCTCCTCTAATCCAATTAGGAACCATCATCCATGCGTCTAATGGAATTCCAATAACAGCATTCCTTGAGATCAATTCATGAATTTGTTCATCTGAATATTGTCTATTATGATTAACAAATTTTCTACAATTATTATGGCTCGCCCATACTGGTCCATTATATATATCCATGGTTTCCCAAAAACTTATATCGCATAAATGTGTAGCATCAAGGATTAAATTTAACTCTTCAATTTTTTTGAGCAACTCTTTTCCTTTAATTCCAATTCCTCCTTCAGAATCTGTTCCATGAGCATAAATTCCAGGTCCATAATGAGCAGGACCAATAGCTCTTAAACCTAAATTGTAGGATTTTTCTAGATAATCAATGTTTACGATTGAATCAGCACCTTCTAAGCTAAGAATATATCCAATAGGTTTTTTAGAAACACTATCATCTTTCCAGAGCTCAAGATGATTGCTAAGTTCAATTGAATTCTTAATTTGAGTCATTTCGCCAATATCCTCCATTGACTTATACCATGCAAGTTGACCTTGAGTCTGAGCCCATGCTTGTTGAGGAGAATTCCAACCTGGTAATTTTTTGTCATTGCTAACTCTTGCAATTTGTGTAGCTACACAAATACCTATATTAGCTTTTCGCATTTCATCAAGAGATACTGTATTTTTCTCTCTATCTGGCTTATCAGTCATACCATATTCACTTTTTCTGATATCTTGAATACTCTGGGTTAAATCTCTATTCCATTCTAAAGCATTCATTGCTAGATCTAAGTGTGCATCAAGAATAAACATATTTCTTTAATTATTTATTATAAACTCTATTCTGTATTATAATCTCTAGCTGCAACATCCCATTCTCCTGTTATTTCTCCATTTATTACAGTTAAAACTTTTTTATATTTTGGAACTGTTGGACAAATATGAAGTGGTATTGCATAACAAACAGAACCAACAAGATAATCTTCTGATTCATTACACTCAAGAACTAAATGCTCTTCACTATGACTTATTTGTTTAAAGTTTTCCATATTAAGTAGTTTCAATCTCGGAAAACTCATTTCTGAGGCAACAGATTTATGCCCCAAATTTAAACACATAAGATCTTTAGTTGGTCTACTAATTATACTTCCAATTAGAACAGCAGCATGATAAAACTTTAAATCTTTAAAAGAACTGCCATATCTTTCATCCCACAATATTGAAGTACCTGGACTTACTTCTATATTGTTTCTTTTTACATGAATTGGAAAACTTGGGGTTCCACCTGCAACAATTTTATTAATTTTTATTCCCAGTAGCTCAATATTATTTTTTAAAATAAGAACTGATTCAAATTGTTTATCGCAAATTTCTTTGCGTAAATTAAAATCAGAATCACGAATGTGACCATCATAAACATGAAGTCCTTTAGGAATCAAATTTGAGGATCCATCAATTTTTTTATATAGTAATGTAGCCTCATTATTAGGTTTAATTCCTGTTCTATTATTACCATTATTTATATCTAACCATAATGAAACCTTAATTCCTTTTTTTGAAGCAACTGAATTAAATTTTATTACAGATTCTTCATTATCAATAATGGTTGAAAATGATGATTTGGGATATTTCTGCATTAATTTAATAAATCTATTAATATTGGAACCTGTAAGTTGCATTGCCAATAGAATATCTTTTGCATTACATTCTGCCAAAAGTTCTGCTTCAGATAACGTTGCACATTTAAATTTTGTAATACCCTGATTTAGCTGCATTTTAATTATTTCAGCAATTTTATGGGTCTTAATATGAGGTCTAAGCTTTTCAGTACCTCCTGCAATCTTTATCATTAATTTAATATTTTCCTCAATTCTTTCGGGGAAAACTACTAAAGATGGAGATGGAATATCTTCAACATTATTTATTCTAAACCAATCTTTATCCATATAGATTTATTTTAACTCAAACATTGCTTCAATTTCAACAGGAATACCATCAGGAAGCATCATACCTACAGCACTTCTAACTCCGATTCCATGATCATCTCCAAACACGTCAGCCATCAACTCACTAAATCCATTTATTACATAAGGATGTGCTTTAAATTCAGGAGAGCAATTAACCATTCCAAATACTTTAATTACTCTTTTAATTTTATCTAGATCTCCAAAATGTGTCTTGATACTAGACAGCATAGTCAACCCAACTTGGCGAGCTGCTAATTTTCCTTGTTCACTTGTTAAATCATCTCCAACACGTCCCTGCATTAATGTTCCATCATTTTTAACTGGACCTTGACCTGAAACATATAAAAAATTATCTACAATTAATACTGGTCTATAAACACCTGCAGGTTTTGGAGCAGGAGGAAATACTAAATTCAATTCTTTTACTTTTTGTGAAGGTGATTTTTTCATATTATATAAATATATTTAATATTAAAACTCCAACTAAACCAGTAATTCCAACAATAGTTTCCATTACTGTCCAAGTTGAGAGAGTCTCTTTTACTGTAAGGTTAAAATATTCTTTAAACATCCAAAATCCTGCATCATTTACATGAGATAACATTAGGCTCCCAGAACCTATAGCTAGAACCATTAACTCAGGACTAATATCTGAGTTTGAAACAAGAGGAAGTACAATTCCTGCTGCAGTTAAGCCAGCAACTGTTGCAGACCCAACACATACCCTAATAACTGTAGCTATAAGCCAAGCTAAAATTAATGGAGATATCTGTGAACCATCTAACGATGCCCCTATGTAATTACTTACCCCACTATCAATTAAAATTTGTTTTAAAGCACCTGCTCCCGAAATTATTAATAAAACCATTGTTATACTTGATACAGAACTTGAAACAGAGTTCATTAATTCTTCCATTTTTTTTCCACGAGATAAACCAAGTGTATAAATGGCAACTAAAACAGAAATCAACATGGCAATTACAGGATTACCAATAAAAAGAATTATTTCCTTTAAAAATGATTCTTCCGTAAAGATAATATTGAAAATTGAAGAAAATATAATTAATATAACAGGAAGTAAAGCAGTGAAAACACTAACTCCCATCCCTGGCATTTCCTCATCTTTTAAAATAATGGGATTATAAAATTCTTTTAAAGGAGTAGCATTGATATTTTTAATTGTCCGAGTAAATAATGGTCCTGCTATTATTATAGCTGGAATAGCTATTATAATTCCATATAATAATGTTTTACCAATATCCGCATTAAACATACCGGATATTGCTGTAGGAGCAGGATGAGGAGGAAGAAAACCATGAGTTACTGACAATGAGGCTAACATAGGTAAACCAACATAAATCAATGGTAATCCAGATGAGGCAGCCACTGTGAAAACTAAAGGGATTAAAATGACAAAACCTACAGAATAAAACATTGGGACACCAACTATAAAACCTGCAATAACAACTGCCCATTGAATATTATTAACTCCAAAACCTAGTATTAATCTAGATGTAATTCTTTGAGCTGCTCCACTATCAGCCACAAGTTTACCAAGCATGGCTCCAAAACCTAAAATCAAAACTAAAAACCCTAGTGTATCTCCAATTCCTTTTTGAATGGATTCCACAATACTTTGTAATTGCATTCCTTGAAATAGGCCGACAAAAATACAAACTGTTATAAATGAAATAAACGCATCAAGCTTAAATCTTGCTATTAAAATAAATAACAATAATATTCCAAATATAACAACAAGTAAAGGCATAATTTATTAGTTTATTCTTTTCTAATTATTTTGGGTTAGTTTTAATTACATAGGCAAAAAGTAGTGCAAAAATTACATAGAATACAGTTAAGAGAATAATAATTTCTTTATGTGCTTGAATATTAGAAATTACTTTAATCAATTCAATTGCTCCAACTGCAAAATGTAATAAGTTTCCCAAGACAATTGGTTTATTATAAATTCCTCCAATTAGTGTTCCTTTCGCCGTCCAATTCAAAATTCCAAATCCCAAGTATATTGCACTTAATATTTTTAAAAAAAGTATCGTAATAATAGTTGGTTCAATACTAAGATATTCTGCTATTTCGATAGGTAAAAAAAGAAGAAGAGTTCCAATAATTCCACAGAATAGAGCACTTGAAGTCATTAAAAATTTTGTTTTCATTTTAAAGATTTAATTGTCTCGAGAGTTTTTTGAACATTATCCTTAAGTAATTTGAAATCATTATTTGCTATAATTTCTTTAGAAATAAGCTTAGACCCCATACCAACACATGTAACTCCAGAATCAAACCACAATTTTAAATTATCGTATTCCAGTGAAACTCCTCCGGTAGGCATAACGGATGTCCAAGGCTGAGGACCTTTTATACTCTTTACAAATTCAGGTCCTAAAATATTTCCTGGAAATAATTTAACAAGTTCGCAACCAAATTCTTCTGCAATTGCAATCTCAGTTAGTGAACTACACCCAGCTGACCACATAAGTTTTCTTCTGTTACAGATACGTGCAATATCTTCTCTAAAAACTGGAGTCACAACAAAATTTGCTCCAGCTAACATATATTGTGAAGCTGCTTTTGC
>JAQXBP010000080.1:0-9033 GCA_029252345.1 Flavobacteriaceae bacterium
ACAAATACAAACTCTAATAAAGAGGCAAAAGCATTATTAACAGATCTAGGATTACCTTTTAAAAAACAATAATATGGCAAAAGAATCAATGAAAGCTAGGGAAAGAAAAAGACAACGTATAGTTGCAAAATATGCTGCTAAAAGAAAGTCTTTAAAAGATGCGAATGACTACGTTGGTCTTCAAAAACTCCCAAAAAATGCTTCTCCAGTTAGACTTCACAACAGATGTAAGTTAACAGGTAGACCTAAAGGTTATATAAGACAATTTGGTCTGTCTAGAGTAATGTTTAGAGAAATGGCAAATAAAGGATTAATCCCAGGTGTAACAAAAGCAAGTTGGTAAATTAAAGATTATGTATACAGATACTATTGCAGATTATTTAACTAGAGTAAGAAATGCTAGCATGGCTGGTCATAGAGTTGTAGATATTCCTTCTTCAAATATAAAGAAGGATATAACTAAAATTCTTTTTGACCAAGGCTATATTTTAAGCTATAAATTTGAAGATACTGACAACAACCAAGGTAATATTAAAATTGCTTTGAAATATGATGCAGTTTCTAAACAACCTATAATTAAAGAGATTCAAAGGATAAGTAAGCCTGGTCTTAGAAAATATTCTAATTCTCAAGAATTCCCAAGAGTTTTAAATGGTTTAGGTATTTCAATTATATCTACTTCAAAAGGAGTTATGACTGGAAAGCAAGCTGCTAGTCAAAATATTGGTGGTGAATTAATTTGTTATGTTTATTAAAAAATAATTATGTCAAGAATAGGTAACAATCCGATAAGTATCCCAGAAGGCGTTTCAGTTAGCGTAAATGGAGATGTAATTACTGTAAAAGGTAAAAATGGTGAGATGAATCAAAATTTTGATGGTGTGAGCTTTGACATCTCTGATAATACTATCATGGTTAAAAGAAACTCTGAATCAAAAGATCATAAATCTAAGCATGGATTATATAGAGCTTTAGTATTTAATATGGTTACTGGTGTAACAGATGGATTCACATTAGAATTAGAACTAGTTGGTGTAGGTTATAGAGCTAATGCATCTGGTCAAAAGTTAGATTTATCCTTAGGGTTTTCTCATACAATAGTTATGAGTATTGCTCCTGAGGTAAAGGTTGAAACAATTAATGAAAAAGGTAAAAACCCTATTATTAAATTATCTTCTCCTGATAAACAACTTGTAGGACATGTGGCGGCTAAAATAAGATCATATAGACGACCAGAGCCATACAAAGGAAAAGGAATAAAATTTGTTGGTGAACAAATAAGAAGAAAAGCAGGTAAATCAGCATAATATGACAAATACTAAAACTTTTAGAAGAAATAGAATTAGACAGAGAATAAAAAAGGTAATTTCTGGTACTCCTGATTATCCAAGACTTTCTGTTTTTAGAAGTAACAAAGAAATTTACTGTCAAGTAATTGATGATGTGAATGGAAAAACTCTTCTTCAAACATCTTCAAGAGACAAGGCTATTATAGATCTTAAACTAAAGACTAATATTGAAATTTCCTTTAATGTTGGAAAACTAGTAGCTGAACAGGCTTTAAAAAAAGGTGTTGAAAAAATAAAATTTGATAGAGGTGGATATCTTTATCACGGAAGAGTAAAATCCCTAGCAGAAGGTGCAAGAGAAGGTGGACTTAAATTTTAAATATGTATAAAAATTATAAAAATATTGAACTTGTAAAGCCAGTTGGCTTAGATCTTAAAGATAAATTAGTAGGTATCCAAAGAGTAACTAAGGTGACAAAAGGTGGTAGAGCTTTTGGTTTTTCTGCCATTGTTATCGTTGGTGATGAAAATGGTGTTGTAGGTCATGGCTTAGGAAAGGCTAAAGAAGTTACTACTGCAATTCAAAAAGCTGTTGAAGATGCTAAGAAAAATTTAGTTAGAATACCAATTGAAAATGGTACTCTTCCTCATGAACAAAAAGGTAAATTTGGTGGATCCAGAGTATTTATAAAACCTGCTGCTCCTGGTACCGGTGTTATTGCAGGTGGTGCAGTTAGAACTGTTTTAGAAGCAGTTGGAATACAAAATGTACTTTCTAAATCTCAAGGATCTTCAAATCCTCACAACGTAGTTAAAGCTACTTTTGACGCATTATTAAATTTAAGAAGCCCGTTAACAATTTCAAGACAAAGGGGTATTTCATTAGATAAAGTTTTTAAAGGATGAGCAAAAAAATAAGAATAAAACAAGTAAGAAGTACAATCAAAAGGATTGAGTCTCAAAAAAGGACTCTTGAAGCTCTTGGTTTAAGAAAAATTGGAATGGAAGTTGAGCATGAGCTTACTGCTTCAATCAAAGGTATGGTTGCTAAAGTAAGTCATCTTGTTGAAGTTAATTCTATAAAATAATAATTATGAGTTTAAATAATTTAAAACCTGCACAAGGATCAAATAAAACTAGTGGTAAAAGACTAGGTAGAGGACAAGGATCAGGTAAAGGGAAGACCTCAGGTAGAGGTCATAATGGTGCTCAATCTAGATCAGGTTATTCTAGAAAAATTGGTTTTGAAGGTGGTCAAATGCCTCTTCAAAGAAGAATACCAAAATTTGGTTTTACAAATATTAATAGAATTGAATATAATACTATCAATATTGATGATATCCAGACGCTTGTTGATGACAAAAAGATAAAGACTAATCTAACTATTGAAAAAATGGTTGAGTTGAGACTTGTTAAAAAAGGTAAATTAGTTAAGGTTTTAGGTCGAGGTAAAATAAGCGCTCCTGTCAATATAACAGCTAATAAGTTTTCTGCTACTGCTGAAAAATTAATTGAAAAAGCTGGTGGTAAAATTACTAAGATATAATAATGAATAAGTTAATAGACTTAATAAAAAGTATATACAATATTAAAGAGTTGAGGGATAGAATCCTTTTTACTCTTACTCTTTTGTTAGTCTATAGACTTGGTGCTCAAGTTGTACTTCCAGGTGTTGACTCACTTGCATTATCTGATCTTTCATCAAGATCTGACGGAGGTGGACTTCTTGGTATTCTTAATGCGTTTACTGGTGGAGCCTTTGCTAATGCCTCTATTTTTGCTTTAGGGATTATGCCATATATATCAGCATCTATTGTTGTTCAGCTTATGGGAGTTGCTCTTCCATATCTCCAAAAGTTACAAAAGGAAGGTGAAAGTGGTAGAAAGAAAATTACTCAAATTACAAGATGGTTAACTATTTTTATCTGTACAATTCAAGCTCCTGCATATCTTTATGGTTTAAGTGCGTTAGGTGTTCCTGATAGTGCTTTTATCTTTGGAAGGACTCCAATGTTTATTTTTACTTCAATTATAATTCTTGTAACAGGATGTATTTTTGCAATGTGGCTTGGTGAAAAAATTACAGATAGAGGTATTGGAAATGGAATATCTCTTCTTATAACTGTAGGAATTGTTGCTACATTACCTCTTTCATTTACACAGAATTTAATTTCAAGAATATCTGAAAGTAATGGTGGTTTGATAATGGTTGTTATTGAATTAGCTGTGTGGCTTGTAATTATTTTATTAAGTATATTATTAGTTATGGCTGTTAGGCAGATTCCTGTTCAGTATGCACGAAGAAATTCTGTGCCTGGATCACAATCATCGGGAATGTCCAAACGACAGTATATACCTCTTAAACTTAACGCATCAGGAGTTATGCCAATTATCTTTGCTCAAGCTTTAATGTTTGCACCTGCAACCATTGGAAGTGTTTTCGGTACATCTTCAATTGGTCAGTGGCTTCAAGCAAGTTTCTCTGATATTTTTGGATTGTGGTACAATATTTTATTTGGATTGTTAGTAGTAATTTTCACTTTCTTTTACACTGCTATAACTGTTCCTACTAATAAGATGTCAGATGATTTAAAAAGAAGTGGTGGTTTTGTTCCGGGGATTAGACCTGGTAATGAAACATCAGAATACCTAGATTCAGTTATGTCACAAATAACTTTTCCTGGGTCTTTATACTTAGCAATAATTGCAGTTTTTCCAGCTATAGTTGTTCAATTAATTGGAATGCAGCAAGGTTGGGCTCTCTTTTTTGGAGGTACCTCACTATTAATTATGGTAGGTGTAGCTATAGATACAATACAACAAGTAAATGCATATTTACTTAATAATCATTATGATGGTCTAATGAAGTCGGGTTCAATGAGAAGTAAACCAACAATATAGATGGCAAAGCAGAAATCAATAGAGCAAGAAGGTAAGATTATTGAAGCACTCTCTAATGCTATGTTTAGAGTTGAGCTAGAGAATGGACATGTTGTTACAGCTCATATATCTGGTAAGATGAGACTTCATTATATAAAACTTTTACCTGGTGATAAAGTTAAATTAGAAATGAGTCCCTATGATTTATCAAAAGCAAGAATAACATTTAGAATGTAAAACAAATTAAAATGAAAGTTAAAGCATCAATTAAAAAAAGAAGTAGTGAATGTAAAATTGTCCGTAGGAAAGGACGTTTATATGTCATTAACAAAAAGAATCCAAGGTTTAAACAAAGACAAGGTTAATTATGGCAAGAATTTCAGGAATTGATATACCAAAAGAAAAAAGAGGAGCGATTTCTCTTACATACATCTATGGTATTGGTAGAAGCTTAGCAATTACAATATTAGATAATGCAAAGGTAGACCCTAATAAAAAAGTTGCAGATTGGGATGACAAAGACATAGCTAGTGTTAGGGATGTAGTTGGAAGTCTTACAATTGAAGGTGAGTTAAGATCGGAAACTCAATTGAACATTAAAAGATTAATGGATATTGGAAGTTACAGAGGTATAAGACATAGAACAGGTCTTCCTTTAAGAGGTCAGAGAACAAAAAATAATTCTAGAACCAGAAAAGGTAAAAGAAAAACTGTAGCTAACAAGAAAAAAGCGACTAAGTAATTATGGCAAAATCAACTAATAAAAAAAGAAAAGTAATTGTAGACTCAGTAGGTGAAGCTCATATTAATGCTTCATTTAATAATATAATTATATCATTAACAAATTTAAAAGGTGAAGTGATTTCATGGTCTTCTGCTGGAAAAATGGGTTTTAGGGGTTCTAAAAAGAATACTCCCTTTGCTGCTCAGACAGCTGCTGAAGATTGTGCAAAAGTTGCTCACGATGCAGGTCTAAGAAGAATTAAAGTTCTTGTAAAAGGACCTGGGAACGGGAGAGAATCAGCGATAAGAACACTTCATAACAATGGTTTAGAAGTTTCAGAGATTATTGATGTAACTCCAGTACCTCACAATGGATGTAGACCACCTAAAAGAAGAAGAGTTTAATTAATTATAATATAAATGGCAAGATATACAGGACCAAAAACAAAGATTTCTAGAAAGTTCGGTGAACCTCTTTTTGGTGAAGACCGTACTTTAGAGAAAAAAAATTATCCTCCAGGACAACATGGTAACGCCAAGAGAAGAGGGAAAAAATCTGAATATGCTATTCAATTAATGGAAAAACAGAAAGCCAAGTATACTTATGGTATTCTTGAAAAACAGTTTAAAAACATTTATGATAAAGCTAATAGAGGGAAAGGTATTACAGGTGAATTATTACTTCAACTTTGTGAATCTAGGCTGGATAATGTTGTATATAGAATGGGTATTTCAAAAACAAGAGATGGAGCAAGACAGTTAGTTACTCACAAACACGTTACTGTTAATGGTTCTATTGTTAATATTCCATCATATACTCTCAAACCAGGTGATATGGTTTCAATTAGAGAAAAATCAAAATCATTAAAGGCTATTGAGAGCTCTCTTATTGAAAACAGCTCTGAATATGATTGGATCAAGTTTAACAGAGAGAGACTTGAAGGAGAGTTTGTTACAATTCCAGAAAGAGAACAGATTCCAGAAAATATTAAAGAACAATTAATCGTTGAATTATACTCAAAATAAAAAATATGGCAATTTTAAACTTTCAAAAACCAGATAAAGTAATCATGATAGATTCTACGGAATCTCATGGTAAATTTGAATTTAGACCACTTGAACCAGGTTATGGTTTAACAATTGGTAATGCTCTTAGAAGAGTTTTGCTATCATCTTTAGAAGGTTATGCTTTTACTTCTGTGAAAATAGAAGGTGTTGATCATGAATTTTCTACAATAGAAGGTGTTGTTGAAGATGTGACAGAAATCATTCTTAATATCAAGCAAATCAGATTAAAAAGACAAATTGATGATGTTGAAAATGAAAAGATAAATGTTATTGTAGGTAACCAAAAAGTATTAAAAGCTTCAGACCTCCAAAAATTTATATCTGGTTTTCAGATATTAAATCCGGATCTAGTTATATGTAGTTTAGAAAAGAATGTAAAACTTTCTATTGAACTAAATATTGAAAAAGGAAGAGGTTATGTCCCTGCTGAAGAAAACAAAAAACAAAGTGAATCTGTAGGAGTAATTGCAATTGATTCTATTTATACTCCAATTAAAAATGTTAAATATGACATTGAGAATTATAGAGTTGAACAAAAGACTGATTATGAAAAATTAGTTTTTGAAATTGTTACCGATGGTTCTATTCATCCAAAGGACGCACTTACTGAGGCAGCTAAGATTTTAATTCATCATTTCATGTTGTTCTCTGATGAATTAATAACTTTAGAAGCAGATGAAATTGCTCAATCTGAAACTTATGATGAAGAATCACTTCACATGAGACAACTGTTAAAAACAAAACTTATAGACATGGATTTATCGGTTAGAGCATTAAACTGTCTTAAAGCTGCAGAGGTTGATACCTTAGGTGATTTAGTATCATTTAATAAAAATGATTTAATGAAGTTTAGAAACTTTGGTAGAAAATCTTTAACAGAATTAGAAGAGTTAGTTATACTTAAAGGTCTCTCTTTTGGAATGGATCTTTCAAAATATAAATTAGATAAAGATTAAATAATGAGACACGGTAAGAAAAATATAAAACTTGGTAGAAAAACTGCTCATAGAAAGGCAATGCTTGCAAATATGGCTATTTCTCTCTTTGAACATAAAAGAATTACAACTAGTTCTACAAAAGCTAAGGCTTTAAAAATATTTATTGAGCCATTAATTACCAAGTCTAAGAATGACAATGTTCATAATAGAAGATTGTGTTTTAGTAAACTAAGAAACAAAGTAGGTGTTCAAATCTTATTTGATGAAATTTCAAAAAAGATTGCAGATAGACCAGGTGGTTATACAAGAATTATTAAGTTAGGTAATCGATTAGGTGACAATGCGTCTATGGCTATGATAGAATTAGTTGACTTTAACAATATTTATACTAACAATACATCTTCTAATGTAACTGAAGAGCCAGCTGCAGAATCTGTTGCAGAATCAAGCGCTGAATAGTTGCTTTTAAAAAGTAATTAACAAAAGGATATATGTTTTTTCATATATCCTTTTTTTGTTTAATTTTACTTTCCGAAATGTCCAACAAAAAAAGAAAAAAAGGTCTTGTACTATTAGCTGATGGTACTACTTTTTATGGTCGTTCTGCAGGTATTGAAGGTACTTCGTACGGTGAAATCTGTTTCAACACTGGTGTAACTGGTTATCAAGAAATTTTTACTGATCCATCTTACTTTGGTCAAATTATGGTTACCACTACTTCTCATATTGGTAACTATGGTATTAAAAAATCTGAATCTCAATCTCAAAAAATTTATATCAGTGGATTAATATGTAAAACCTTCAGTTCTCTTAATTCTAGATCCAATTCTGAATCATTAAAAAAATGGTTTGAATCAAATAATCTTGTTACTCTAAGTGAAGTTGACACTAGAGCGTTAGTGAGATATATAAGAGATAATGGTGCTATGAATGCAGCAATCACAACAGAGATTGATAAAATTGATGAAATTCAAAAAAAATTAAAAGACTTTCCAATCATGGATGGTCTTGAACTAGCTTCAAAGGTTTCAACTAAGAATTCATATGAATATGGTGACAGTAATTCAAAAATAAGATTAGCTGTAATTGATCTTGGAATAAAGAAAAATATACTTGAAAATTTCTCTAGAAGAGATATTTATATTAAGGTTTTTCCTTATGATACTAATCTTGAAGAAATGTTAAAATTTAAACCAAATGGATTCTTTCTTTCAAATGGCCCCGGAGATCCTAAACCATTAACTAAGGTTATAGATACAACAAAAAAAATTCTAGATAAAGATTATCCTTTATTTGGAATATGCCTTGGGCATCAAGTTATAGCTCTTGCAAATGGAATTAAAACCTATAAAATGTTTAATGGTCATAGAGGTATAAATCATCCAGTATTAAATTTAAATACAGGAAAAGGGGAGATAACATCTCAAAATCATGGCTTTGCTGTTGATTATGATACTGCTATATTAAATAAATCTGTTAGGATTTCACATAAACATCTAAATGACCAAACGGTAGCTGGCCTTGAGATTGAAGGTAAAAACTGTTTTTCTGTTCAATATCACCCTGAGGCAGGACCAGGTCCCAATGATGGAAATTATCTTTTTGATCAATTTCTATCTAAACTTAAATAATATGACTAAAATAAAAACTATTGTTGCTAGACAAATATTTGATTCCAGAGGAAATCCTACAGTCGAAACTGATGTTATAACAACAAATGGTGTTATGGGAAGAGCAGCTGTTCCATCGGGAGCATCTACGGGTCAACATGAAGCTGTTGAACTTAGAGATGGATTAGATAGTTATATGGGAAAGTCTGTTTTTGAAGCTGTTAAAAATGTCAATGATATTATTTTTAAAGAACTAGTTGGTTTATCAGTTTTTGATCAGTCATTAATAGATACAACAATGATTAATTTAGATAATACTCCCAATAAATCTAATCTTGGTGCTAATGCTATTTTATCAGTTTCGTTAGCAGTTTCTAAAGCTGCAGCAAAAGAAAAAAATGTTTCCCTTTTTAGGTATCTAGGTAATGAAAATTCAAATGTTCTTCCTGTTCCTTTGATGAATATAATTAATGGTGGGAGTCATTCTGACTCTCCAATTTCTTTTCAAGAATTTATGATTGTTCC
>JAQXBP010000081.1:0-15095 GCA_029252345.1 Flavobacteriaceae bacterium
ATACTGGTAAGTCTAAACTTGTAGACACAGCTGGTAGGGTAGATAAGTTTAGAAGTAAATATGCAAACTTTAATCAAGCTCCAAAGTCAGAATCTAGCGAACCTGTCGAGGATGTGAAAGCTGATCAAGTAATGGAAACTCCTGCTGCTGAGGAAACTCCTGCTGCTGAGGAAACTCCTGCTGAATCTGAGGATTCAAATCCTTCTTAGATAATCCCAAAGTTTTGTCAATATCTACTGTTCCTATTGAATCTAAAACAAAGATCTCTAGCGTTGCATTTCACACTCTAGGTTGTAAACTAAACTTTTCAGAATCTTCATATATTTCAAAATCTCTTGAAGAGAATGACTTTAAAATTGTAGAATTTAATGCATATGCAGATGCATATGTAATTAATACATGTTCGGTAACTGAAAATGCAGATAATAAGTTTAAATATTTTGTAAAACAAGCTCTAAAAATAAATCCAGAAGCTTTTATAGTAGCAATAGGTTGTTATGCTCAGCTTAAACCTAAGAAATTATTATCTGTAGATGGTGTTGATTTGGTTCTTGGAGCTGCAGATAAGTTTAATCTTTTAGATTGTTTGAAAAATATTGATCATTCAAAAAAAAATCATTCGTGTAATATTAATGAGGTAAATTTTTTCAAGGAAAGCTATTCTCTAAATCATCGAACAAGAGCATTCCTTAAAGTACAGGATGGTTGTGATTATAAGTGTAGTTTTTGTACTATTCCTCTAGCTAGAGGTAAGTCAAGAAGCAACACCATATCTAATGTTATAGATAATGTTAAAAAAATTGCCTCTCAAAACATAAAAGAAATTGTATTAACAGGAATAAATCTTGGAGATTTTGGTAAAACAAGTATAGAAGCTAATAATTCTAATTTCTTAAACCTTATTAAAGAATTAGACATATTAGACCTTGATTTGAGATTTAGAATATCTTCAATTGAACCAAATTTACTAAGCGATGAGATAATAGAATTTGTTAGCACCAGTAAAAAGTTTGTACATCATTTTCATATTCCGTTACAAAGTGGAAGCGATACTATATTAAAGTTAATGAGAAGAAGATATGATGCTGATCTTTATGAAAGTAGAATCAATAAGATAAATGAATTAATGCCTAATGCATGTATAGGTGTTGATGTAATTGTTGGATTTCCGGGTGAAGATGATGATAAATTTTTAGAAAGTATGAGTTTTTTAGAAACTCTAGATATCTCTTACTTACATGTTTTTACATATTCAGAAAGGGATAATACTCATGCAATATCTTTACCAAATATTGTTCAATCAAATATTAGATCCAAAAGAAGTAAGCTATTAAGAATTCTTTCAAGTAGAAAAAAAGCAGACTTTTACAAAAAACATCTAGGCAGTACACATAATGTTTTGTTTGAATCTGAAAATAAAAATGGATTTATTGAAGGGTTTTCATCAAACTATCTTCGCTTTAGAAGAAAATGGGATTCAAGTCTAGAGGGATCTGTTATTAAATCAAAATTTACAGAAATTGATTCTGAAGGCTTTGCTATATAGTACTTAACTACAATTTGATTCCTACGGGAAGTAAATGTTTAAATGCTTTGTTTTTTCTAACAAAACCAGCAATTCTTGGAGAAGTTGGAACAACTCTTAGGTTTTTACTTTCAATAAATTCAAGAACTTTAACTATGAAATCTTCCTCAAAAGATTTATCACTAACAGTTTCAGGAATATGAATTTTAGTTAAGAATATTTTTCTCTCCTGTTCAGCGTATTCTATTCTAGCTAATGAGTCTGAAATTTTAACTTCAAATTGTCTTAAAAACTCATTATTTTCAATTGTTATCTGTTGCATAAATAAAAAAGCTGAATTGCAAAGATAAAAAAAAATCTATTGAGGATAAAAAAACTTGATACTAAATTCTTTTCATCTGCTCCTTCATCAATTTAATTTGAGCAGTTAACATGTTGTGAGTATCATGATTTTTTGCTTCTGTAAGAAGCGCTTGAGCTTCTCTTTTTCTTCTCTTTTGCATCATTATACCAGCAAGACTCAGTTTAGCCATAGCTATATCATGTTTCATGCTAAGTCCAAGTTTTAGAGATTCACGAAAATGTTTTTCTGCTATTGTTAGATTTTTCTGTGACTGAATTAATCCATGAAGATAATAGAAGAAGCCCTGTTGTTTTCTGACTAATGCTGATTTTGGATTCCTAATAAATTTGAGAATTTTTTCAGTTCTATCAAAATTCTGCTTTCTTAAACTTAGAAATGCAAAAATTAAAACTTCATTTTTAAAATATAGTACAATTAATAGTATTGATAGAATAATTAAAAAAATTCCGTTACCTATAAAAGTTTCTGTAATTTGATAAACTCCATATCCTAGAAGTAATATCGAAGCTATAAGCTTAATTATTTTTGGTATCATATATCTTGCAAATTTACAATTTAAAAATATTTATATGAAGTTGATTAAAAAGATATTATATTTGCCACCGAATAAATAGACAATTGTGAAAAGGACGTATCAACCATCTAATAGAAAAAGAAGAAATAAGCATGGATTCATGGACAGAATGTCATCAGCTAATGGACGAAGAGTGCTTGCAGGAAGAAGAGCGAAAGGAAGAAAAAAATTATCAGTTTCTGACGAATCTCGTCACAAGAAATAATTTTTAATAACTTTTTAAAGATGGTGCTTTTACAGCACCTTTTTTTTTATATTTTAGTGTGATTTTATGCCTAAGGATAAAAATATTAAATCAATTCTAATAATTGGTTCAGGACCTATAATAATTGGTCAAGCCTGTGAATTCGATTATTCTGGATCTCAAGCTTTAAGATCTCTTCGTGAAGATGGTATTAAGACAGTTCTAATAAATTCAAATCCTGCCACAATTATGACTGATCCATCTATGGCAGATCATATATATCTTAAACCACTTACAACCAAATCAATCTCTGAAATTCTAGAAATTCATGATGATATAGATGCGGTTTTACCTACAATGGGCGGTCAAACTGCATTAAATCTTTGTATTGAAGCTCAAGAAAAAGAAATTTGGTCTAAAAATTCTGTAAAGATTATAGGTGTTGATATAGATGCAATTGAAATAACAGAAGATCGAGAAAAATTTAGAACATTATTAAACGAGATTAATATCCCTGTTGCTCCTGCTGAAAGTGCTTCATCATTTTTAAAAGGTAAAGAAATAGCACAAAGATTTGGTTTTCCTTTAGTAATAAGACCATCCTTTACTCTGGGAGGTACTGGTGCTTCGATAGTTTTTGAAGAAGATAAGTTCAATGATCTTTTAACTAGAGGCCTTGAATCATCACCTATTCACGAAGTTCTTATAGATAAAGCTTTAATGGGATGGAAGGAATATGAGCTAGAATTGCTTCGTGATAAGAATAACAATATTGTAATTATTTGTACCATTGAAAATATGGATCCAATGGGTATTCATACTGGAGACTCTATAACAGTTGCTCCTGCTATGACTTTATCTGATACTACTTATCAGAAAATGAGAGACATGGCTATTAAGATGATGAAAAGTATTGGAGATTTTGCAGGTGGATGTAATGTTCAATTTGCTGTCAGTCCTGATGAAAATGAAGATATAATTGCAATTGAAATCAATCCACGAGTTTCAAGATCTTCTGCTCTAGCATCTAAGGCTTCAGGATATCCTATTGCAAAAATTGCTGCAAAACTTGCACTGGGTTACACGTTAGATGAATTAAGTAATCAAATTACAAAATCTACTTCTGCTTTATTTGAACCTACTTTGGATTATGTTATTGTAAAAATTCCAAGATGGAACTTTGATAAGTTTGAGGGGTCTGACAGAACTCTTGGTTTGCAAATGAAATCTGTAGGAGAGGTAATGGGAATCGGAAGATCTTTTCAAGAAGCACTTCATAAAGCTACTCAATCACTTGAAATTAAAAGGAATGGACTTGGAGCAGATGGAAAAGGTTATAAGGATTACGATACAATAATAAATAAACTTACAAATGCAAGTTGGGATAGAGTTTTTGTTATATATGATGCTATTCAAGCAGGAATTTCACTAGAAAGAATTTATGAAATAACAAAAATTGATATATGGTTCTTAAAACAATATGAAGAGCTATATAATTTAGAAAAAGAAATTTCTAATCTTAAAATTGATGAAATAGAATACGATATTCTTCTTGAAGCAAAACAAAAGGGATTTGCCGACAGACAAATTGCATTCATGTTAAATTGCTTGGAGAGTCAAGTTTATAAGAAAAGAGAGGAGTTAGGAATCAATAGAATATATAAACTTGTTGATACCTGTTCTGCAGAATTTCCCGCTCAAACCCCTTATTATTATTCAACCTTTGAAGAAAAAATTAAAACAATAGATGACCAAGAGTTTTCTGAAAATGAGAGTATAGTATCAGACAAGAAAAAAATCATTGTATTGGGCTCAGGTCCTAATAGGATTGGTCAAGGTATTGAATTTGATTACTGTTGTGTTCATGGTGTTTTGGCAGCAAGTGAGTGTGGATATGAAACTATAATGATTAACTGTAATCCTGAAACTGTTTCTACTGACTTTGATATATCTGATAAGCTTTATTTTGAACCTGTTTTTTGGGAACATATTTATGATATAATAAGACACGAAAACCCAGTTGGGGTTATTGTACAACTAGGTGGACAAACCGCATTGAAACTTGCAGAGAAATTAGATAGATATAACATTAAAATTATCGGTACTGAGTATAAATCACTTGATTTAGCTGAAGATCGAGGAAGTTTTTCCAATTTATTAAAGAAAAATAACATTCCTTATCCTGATTTTGGTGTTGCTACAAATGCAAATGAAGCCCTAGAGTTATCATCAAAATTAAATTTTCCTATTTTAATTAGACCTTCATATGTTTTAGGTGGTCAAGGAATGAAAATTGTAATCAATAAAGAAGAATTGGTAGATCATGTAGAAGATCTTTTATCTAAAATCCCTCACAATAAACTTTTACTAGATAATTATCTAGATGGAGCTATTGAAGCTGAAGCTGATGCTATTTGTGATGGTGAGGATGTTTATATAATTGGAATAATGGAGCATATTGAGCCATGTGGAATACATTCTGGTGATTCAAATGCTACACTTCCTGTTTTTAATTTAGGTGAATTAATTGTTCAGCAAATAAAAGATCATACTAGAAAAATTGCTTTAGCATTAAATACTGTTGGATTAATTAATATTCAATTTGCTATTAAAGATGATATGGTTTATATAATTGAGGCAAATCCTAGAGCTTCAAGAACTGTTCCGTTTATATCAAAAGCTTATAAAGAACCTTATGTTAATTATGCTACTAAAGTAATGCTAGGAGAGAATAAGTTAAAAGATTTTAGCTTCAATCCAAAGTTGCAAGGTTATGCTATAAAACAACCTGTTTTCTCTTTCAATAAATTTCCTGATGTAAATAAACAACTAGGGCCTGAGATGAAAAGTACTGGTGAAAGTATTCTTTTTATAGATGATTTAAATGATGATTCATTTATTGAACTTTATTCAAGAAGAAAGATGTACTTAACAAAGTAATTATTCTATTACCTTGTCTTCAACTATTATCCTTTGATTAAATTCCTCATCAGGTTTCATTATTTCCTTGTAATTCTCACTAGTTAAAATTGATGAATAGTTTCCGTTTATTTGATCAATTGCGATCTTAAGAAGAGGTTCATTATAATCTCCAAGAATTCCAGGATTTGATAAAGATTCTTTGATAAAAATATCTGGTTCAAGACCGTTTGGAAAATCAGTATATCCAGCAACATTTCCAATTTTAAGAACTATTGGTTGCATTGCGTACATATGGTTAGGATTTTTATCTCTTGAATCATTTATATAGTCATAAACAGTAATTGATCCTTGGTTCTTCCCAACAGTAAAATCTCCAATTTGTATTACATCTATATATGGGTCAAGACCATTAATTAATAATTCACTAGCAGATGCTGTTCTAGCAGATGTTAGAACAAAAACTCTACTAAGGTTTAGAGAGGATATTAACTGGTTATTGTCTAGTTTATCAGTAAACTTATTTAAAAGTGATTCAGGACTATTTTCGTTCCAGTAATCCATGAGTTTAGAATTCCACCTTTCTTTAGCAAAAACCTGATTATTAAATTGACCAGTTATCATTGAAGCTAGGTTTATAGATGTAGATATTCTTCCACCAGGATTATATCTCAAATCTATAACTAATTCTTCTGCACCATTAGATAAGAAATTTGCAAAAACATCATTAAGCTCAGAATTATAATTTTTATTTTCTGATTCAACAACTCCAAGAAACTGGTTATACATTAAATAAGCTATTTTTTTACCCTGACTCTCGATAACTTTTGAAATATGAACAGGATTTTTTACAATTCTTGATTTGACAAGTGTTATGCTTTCTTGTCCTGGAATTATATTAGCACATTGGTTATTTTCGTTATAACTAAGCTCAGAAAATTTAATAGTATAGGTGTTGTTATCGTTATTATATAGAAGATCCCTATAGTTTTCTCTAGTTAACCTAGAACCGTTAATTTCACTAAACAACATACCTCTTTTTACACCCTTAGACTCAGCATCTGAATTTTTGTTTACATATCTAACAAATCCAAATATATTTTGGTCATTACATTCAACATATAAACCAAATTCCATTCCATCAGAATTATCAATACCTTGAAGCATATTTTGGAGTTCTATATAGTCATCAACAATCCAACTAAAGTTATCATCAGGATGTTTAAGCGAACTAAAAAACGATTCGGGGTTAGGGTTTTGACTAAGGTAATAAGCATATTCAGATTCATTTTCTATTTTACTATCGGATAAATTAACAACACTTTCTTGCCAATAATAGTATTGGTTTAGACCTTTCCATATAAAGTCACTGATTTCAAGATCTGTTTCAAGTCTAATAACATTAGGATCATCATCGTCAGCCTTTTTACAACTATTAAATATTATTAGGGTTGTAAGAAATAATAAATTAATTTTTTTCATTTAATAAAAGTAAAACTATATTCCGGTGTAGTTGTAGGGTGAGATTTGTTTTAACTCATTTTTAATATTATTATCAATATCAAGTTTATCAATAAATTCATGTAGAGAATTTTTATCAATTTTCTGATTACTTCTAGTTAACTCCTTCATTATCTCATAGGGATTACTATAGCCCTCTCGTCTTAAAATAGTTTGAATCGCTTCTGATACAACAATCCAGTTATCTTCTAAGTCTTTATTAATCTTAACTTCATTTACATAGATTTTTTTTAGCCCTTTTAATAGAGATTCAAAAGAAATTAGAGTATGACCGAACGGGACTCCAATATTCCTTAAAACTGTACTATCAGTTAGATCTCTTTGTAATCTTGATTTAGTTAATTTATTTGAAAAAAAATCAAATGTTGAATTTGCTAAACCTAAATTTCCTTCAGAATTTTCAAAATCGATAGGGTTAACCTTATGAGGCATTGCAGATGATCCAACTTCATCTTTTATAATTTTTTGCTTAAAGTAATCATGAGAAATGTATGTCCATATGTCAACACACATATCTAAAAGGATATTATTAACTCTTCTACAATTATCACATAAAGCTGCAAAAGAGTCATAATGCTCAATTTGAGTTGTAGGAAATGAATAATTTAGACCTAATTCATTTTCTATAAAGTTTTGACTAAATTTTTTCCAATCAATTTCGGGATAGGCCACCTTATGAGCATTAAAATTTCCAACAGCACCTGAAAATTTTGCAGAATTTGGAATGTTTTTTAAAGATTTGATTTGTTCATTTATCCGTGTCCAAAAAACTTTAAATTCTTTTCCAAGTTTAGTAGGTGAAGCAGGTTGGCCATGAGTTCTTGCAATTATAGTAATATCTTTAAGTTCATCACACTTATTGTCAATTGCACTCAATACTTCATTAATTTTTGGCATGTAAACATTATCAATAAAATCTTTTATAGATAATGGAATAGCTGAATTGTTTATATCCTGAGAGGTAAGGCCAAAATGAATAAATTCTTTAAATTCAATAATATTTAGAGTTTCAAATTTATCTTTGATGAAATATTCAACTGCCTTGACATCATGATTAGTAATTTTTTCTATTCTTTTTATTTCAATTGCATCTTCATTAGAAAAATTTAAATAAATATTTCTTAAGTCATCAAATTTGTTATGATCAAAATTTTTTAATTGTGGAATCCCTATTTTACATAAAGATATAAAGTATTCAATCTCAACTTTTAATCTATAAAATATTAAAGCTTTTTCACTAAAATAATTACTTAAAACTTCAGTTTTATTATAATATCTTCCATCTATTGGGGATATTGAATTTAAATTGAATTCGTTCATTTTGTAAAGATACGCTAACTCGATATTATATTAAAATTCAAGCAACTTGTATTCATCATAACATTCACTTATGGCTTCTAATATCTGAAGATCATTTGCTTGTTGGATAAAAGTGTCTGAAAAGTTACAATTTCTAAGAATTTCATCAATATCAACTCTATCAACTCCTAAAAGTTGAACTAAGACTTCTCGATCAAATTTTATAGATAGTAAATTTTTTATTTCCTGATCTTCTCGCATTAATCTTAATTTATCCATTTTTCCAGACTTTTTTTTAAAAAGATTATTAAGAAAATCTGCAGGATTAAAAATTGCACCAATTACTTTAGAAATTCCAGATCTTGACCTTCTTCCTGCTTCATACCCAAGGTTTGGTAAGCCAACAATTTTATACCTAGTAGAGGTGTTTACGGGTGCATTTTTAACATCGATTTCTAAATAGCCCGTAAGTTGGTATGGTTTAATAATAATTTCTTCTAAAGCAAAAGCAAGCTCAGTAAGTTCAATTGTATTATCATCAAACTTAATTAAGTCATTTGTTACAACAACTTTCAATGATTTATAACCTATATATGAGAAATATAAAGTATCATTTGCTTTAGCCTGAATTTCAAATTCACCATTACTATTAGTAATAGTACCTTTAACTTTTGTAAGATTCAGAACATGAACATTCTGAAGAATAGATTTACTAGTCTCGCTTTGTACATTTCCTTTAACAGTTTCTGTCTGTTCTTGAGAGAAAGTTAAAGTAGAAATGGTTAGTGTGATAAATATTATTATCTTTTTCATCGGGCTAATTGCTAAATTAGAAAGAATATATTATAATTAACCATGAATTACTACGCAGATGTAATACTTCCTTTACCTCTTGAGGGAACATTTACATATGAATTGACTAAAAAACAATATGATATATTAGGAATTGGTTACAGAGTAGCCGTAAGCTTTGGTAAAAGGAAAGTTTACACAGGAGTAATTAAAAACATTCATAATGATAAGCCAAAATTATATGAAACTAAACCAATAGAGTTCATATATGATAAAAAGGAACTTGTTTCAAAATTGCAACTTGATTTTTGGACTTGGGTTTCTAAGTACTATTTTACTCCACTTGGGGATGTTCTAAAAGCTGCTGTACCATCAACATTTCTTCTTGAAAGTGATACAATTATAATTAAAAAAGAAATCAATAAAAGTGATATTGATGATATGTCTAATGATGAATACTTAATATATGAAGCTCTTGATTTTCAGAATTTAAAAATAAATGAAGTTTCAGATATTCTAGATAAGAAAAACACATATTCAGTTATTCAGAAAATGATTTTAAAAGGTTTTGTAGAATTGAATTTTGAAATTAACGAAAAGTATAAACCTAAACTTTTGAATGTTTTATTTTTAAATACAGATTTATTAGAAAGTAAAAAAATAAAGAATTCTCTTGAAGTTTTAGATAGATCACCAAAGCAAAAGGAACTCATACTTCATATAATAAGTAATATTAAATCTCAAGAATATTTAATTCTAAAAGATTTAAAAAAATCTATTAAATTTTCAGATAGTACATTAAAAAGTCTAGAACAAAAAGGGTTTATAACTATTCAAAAAATTAAAATTGATAGAAATTTTAAAAAAGAAGAAGTTTATTTAAAAACAAATGACTTATCAGAATCTCAAACAAGTGCGTTAAATGAGCTCAAAAATCATCTTAATGATAAAGATGTAATTTTACTTGAAGGTGTTACTTCATCAGGTAAGACAGAAATATATATTAAAATTATTGAAGATTATCTTGATAAAAACATGCAGGTTCTCTATCTATTACCTGAAATCTCTTTAACTACACAAATAATACAAAAATTAAAAATACATTTTGGAAATAAAATATCTGTTTTTCATTCTAGATATTCATTAAATGAAAGAACAGAAGTTTGGGAAAATATTAAAAACAATAATGATAAATCAAAACTTGTAGTAGGTGCAAGATCTTCTGTTTTTTTACCTTTTAAAAATCTTGGATTAATAATTGTAGATGAAGAACATGAAATCTCATATAAACAACAAGAGCCATCTCCAAGGTATAATGCAAGAGACTCAGCTATATATCTTTCTAAAATTAATAACTCTAAAGTCATTTTAGGATCTGCTACACCATCAATTGAATCCTCTTTTAATGCAAAAAAAGCTAAATATGGTTATGTGAAATTGAATGAAAGATTCGGTAATATAGAAATGCCAAATATTTTTACAATTGATATGAAGAATGAGTTAAAGCATAATTACAGCTCTATCTTCTCTATAAAATTAGTTGAAGAAATAGATAAAACGATTAAAGAGGGTAAGCAGGTAATTTTATTTAGAAACAGGAGGGGATATTCTCCTCAATGGCTTTGTGATTCATGTGGTCAAAATGTAATGTGTGACAATTGTGATGTTAGTCTAACTTATCATTTATCTTCAAATATATTAAAATGTCATTATTGTGGATTTTCTTCAAAAGCAGAAAAAAAATGTTCGACATGTGGATCTGATTCAATGATCTATAAAGGTGATGGAACTCAACAAATTGAGGAAATAATTAAAGAAATATTTCCAGATGTAATAAGTAAAAGGATGGATTGGGACTCTACTAGGGGTAAATGGTCGTTTGATAATATAATTAATTCTTTTGCAAAAAATGAAGTGGACATACTAATCGGTACTCAGATGATAACGAAGGGGCTTGATTTTAAAAATGTTAATCTTGTTGGTGTATTAAATGCAGATCACTTTCTGAATTTTCCTGATTTTAGAGCACATGAAAAAGCATTTCAAGTTTTAACTCAGGTAGCGGGTAGATCAGGTAGATCAGGTGAGAGAGGTAAAGTATTTCTTCAAACATATCAACCAGAGCATCCAATTATTAAAAATGTAATTAATAATGATTACGACAAGATGTATGATAATCAGCTTACAGAGAGAAAAGATTATAACTATCCTCCTTTTGTTAGATTAATTAGAATTACTTTAAAAGATAAGAGTTATGAAAAACTAAATAGTTCATCTGATTGGATAAATAAAGTTATTAGAGATAATTTTAACGGAATAGTACTTGGTCCAGTATATCCTGAAATATCTAGAATTAAGAATAAATACCATAAGGAATTTCTTATAAAATTGAGAGATCTAAATGAGATCAATAAATTTAGAAGTATTTTTCAATCAATTTTAAAAAGCTTTGATTCAATATCTAAATACAGGAGTGTAAGAATAACTGTAGATGTCGATCCAATATAGCTTTTACTTTACTCAAAATAAATTTGGCAGATTATATTTATTAACCTAATTTTGCGGGCTAAGATTTTAAGATGAAAAACTACGAAACTGTATTTATTTTAAACCCTGCTCTTTCAGAAGAGCAAGTTCAAAACTCTGTAGACAAATACGAAAAGTATTTAAAGTCTAATGGAGCTAAAATAATTAGTAAAGAAATATGGGGATTAAAAAAATTAGCATACACTATCGAAAATAAAAATAGTGGATTTTATAATCTTTTAGAATATACAGCTCCTGCTGAGTTAGTTTCATCTGTAGAGCTTGACTTTACAAGAGACGAAACTGTAATGAGATATTTAACTGTTACTCTTGATAAACACGCTATGGCATGGGCAGAGAAAAGAAGAAATAGAAGTCCAAAAAAAGTTAAAACAAAAAAAGTAAGTACAAAAAAAGCTAGTTAATTATGGCAGGTATTGAAGAACAATCAAAAATCAAAAATGAAGGTGAGATTAGATATCTTTCTCCTTTAGATATTAATACTACAAAGGCTAAGAAGTATTGTATGTTTAGAAGGTCAGGAATCAAATATGTTGACTATAAAGATCCAGATTTTTTAGGTAGATTCATCAATGAGCAAGGTAAAATTTTACCCAGAAGATTAACAGGTACATCACTAAAATATCAAAGAAAAGTTGCCGTAGCTGTTAAAAGAGCTAGGCATCTAGGATTACTTCCATACGTTGGAGACTTATTAAAATAATTATGGATATTATACTAAAAGAAAATGTTGCTAATGTTGGCTTCAAAGACGAGTTAGTTTCAGTTAAATCTGGATATGGAAGGAACTTTTTAATTCCTACTGGTAAAGCTATTCTCGCTACTGAGTCTGCAAAAAAAGTATTAGCTGAAAATCTTAAGCAAAAAGCTTTTAAAGAAAAATCAGTAATTGATGAAGCTGAAAAATTAGCTACTAAAATATCTAAACTAGAGCTTCAAATAAATGTTAAAGTTGGTCCTGATGGAAAGTTATTTGGGTCAATTTCTAATACAGATGTTTCTAAAAGTCTTCTAGCTAAGAAAATTGAAGTTGAAAAGGAAAATATTTCAATACCTGGTAAATCAATCAAAAGGGTTGGTAAATACCAAGCTAGTATTAGGCTTCACAGGGAAGTGTCTACTCAATTAAATTTTGAGCTTCAGGCTGAAAAGAAATAATTTCATAACTTTAGTGTTCACCTGATTATCAATTAAACTTTTGATGTCTCAAAAACTTAACACTCCAAAAGGTACAAGAGATTTTTCCTCTTTAGAAATTAAAAAAAGAGACTATCTTTTAAATACTCTAAAACAATGTTTTAAAACATTTAATTTTCAGGAAATTCAGACTCCATCTTTTGAAAACTTATCTACTCTTACCGGTAAGTATGGTGATGAAGAGGATAATTTAATTTTTAAAATACTTTCTTCTGGAGATAAAATTAAAAAAGCTGATACGGAAGCTCTTAAAGAGAATAAACTAACAAAATTTTCTAATTCATTGTCTGATAAGGCATTAAGATATGACTTAACTGTTCCTTTATCTAGATTTGTTTCACAAAATTTAAATAATTTATCTTTTCCTTTTAAAAGATTTCAAACTCAATTAGTTTGGAGAGCTGAGAGACCTCAAAGAGGTAGATTTAGAGAGTTTCTTCAATGTGATGTTGATATTATAGGTGAGTCTAATTATTTAAATGAGGTAGAATGTATTAAAGTATATGATACTGTCTTTAATAGATTAGGTATGCCAAAAGTTAATCTTCGAATAAATAATAGACAAATTCTTGAGGGTATATCACAATTAATGAATTTAGATAGCGTAAATGAAATTGCTTCTATTCTTGATAAGACTGATAAAATTGGAGTTGATGGAGTGATTAATGAATTAAAAAAGAAAAACATTTCAGATACTGCTATTGATCAATTAAACTTTTTCCTTGATCTTAAAGGTCCTAATCAGAATAAAATAAACGATTTAAGAATTAAATTCAGCTCAAATAATATTTCTACTGAAGGATTAGACATTTTAGAGCAAGTAATTAATGCTTCGCAAAAATTTAATTTAAAAAACATAGACTTAAGTTTTGATTTATCTTTAGCTAGAGGTCTTAGTTACTATACTGGAACAATTATTGAAGTTTCATCTCCAGATGAATTTAATATAGGCTCTATTGGAGGAGGAGGAAGATATGATGATTTAGTTCAGAAAAATAATCCGAGATTAAGTGGTTTTGGCATATCCTTTGGCTTTGATAGAATATATTTAATACTTGATGAATTAAACTTATTCCCTGATAAATTAGATTCTTCAAAATCCTTTATGTTTCTGAATTTTAGTCTAGAAAAAATTGATAATCTTTTAGTTTATATTGATAAATTAAGAGAAAATAATATTATATGTGAGCTTTACCCAACTGATACAAAAATTAAAAAGCAGATGGACTATGCTAATCAAAGAGGAATAGACTTTGTAGTAATAGTTGGTCAAGAAGAGTTAAATAAAAATAAGTTTAAATTAAAGGATATGTCTAGCGGAAAAGAATCTTCTTTTGATTTAAAAAATATTGTTTCTGAACTACAAAACCTTAGTTAAAGTGATTATACCATTTTTTAAATGGTCTTTTAATCAAACTATTAAATTTGGAATTTTTAATTTCATCTAGATCAGTATCTACTCCATAAATAATCTCACTTTTACTCAATTCCATATAAGTTCCAAAAAGTCTATCCCATAAAGAAAAAATATTACCATAATTAGAGTCGGTATATGGTAATTCAAAGTGATGATGAACTTTGTGCATATTTGGTGACACTATTAGATAACTTAATGCTTTATCAACTTTATCAGAAATTTGAATGTTTGCATGATTAAATTGGGAGAATATAACAGATAATGATTGATACATTAAAACTAATCCGATGGGTGCCCCTGAAACAATTATACCTGTAAGCGTAAATATAAATCTAACAATACTTTCAAAAGGATGATGTCTATTTGCCGTAGTTGTATCTACTTTTTGATCAGTATGATGAACAATATGTATATACCATAATAATTTGACTTTATGTTGAACTAAATGAGGAAGGTAAGCTCCAACCAGGTCAAGTAATAAAATTCCAATAATTATACTCATTAGAGTAGAGGAATTAAATAAATGTAATAAACCAAAGTTATTTTCATTTGTCCAGTCTGATGCATTGACTAGCATAAAGGCTAAAAAAAAGTTTACAATAATAGTAGTTATAGTTAAAAGGAAATTTGGGATAGAATGTCTCCACTTTTTGTAATCAAGAAGCTTAAAAGGAACAATACCCTCAATTATCCAGAATAAAGTAATACCAGAAACCATTATAAGAGCTCTGTTAACAGAAGAAATATTCTCAAATA
>JAQXBP010000082.1:0-3855 GCA_029252345.1 Flavobacteriaceae bacterium
TATATCATAGACAAAATTAATCAATCTGGAATTAAATCTGGAATTGCTATTAATCCTGACACCCCGATTAGTAAATTAGAAAATTACATTACAAATATTGATCTCATTTGTTTAATGGGAGTCCATGCTGGATTTGGAGGGCAAAAATTTATTGAAAAAACATTTAATAGACTTGAAGAACTTAAAAGTTTAATTAATTCTAAAAATCCGTCAGCCCTTATTGAGATTGATGGTGGGGTAAATGAAAATAATTTTGAAAAACTTAAAAAGTTAGGCGCAGATGTACTTGTTGCAGGAAGTTATGTTTTTAACTCTTCTGATTATAATACAGCTATAGATTTAATTAAGTAGACAATAATTTAAAATCTTTAATTTTGTATAGTTTATGTTGAGCTCTTATAAAATATTAAAAATAAACTTTGTATTGATCCTTTTTGTTGCTTGTAGTACATCAAGTAATTTGGATGATGAAACTTTACCTAATAATGATACAGAATCAAATATTATTGAAAATCAAGAGTTAAATTCTACAATCTCAAATGAAGGTCCATTAACATTATTAGCGCTTGGGGATAGCTATACTATTGGAGAAGGAGTTAATGAGGATGAGAGATGGCCTAATCAATTTATTCAGGTTGCCTATGAAAATGGTGTGGATTTCTTAAGTTCTAGAATAATAGCAGAGACAGGCTGGAAAAGCTATGATTTGATTAATGCAATAGAGTCAAGCAATTTTGAAAAAAAATATGATTATGTATCACTATTAATTGGAGTAAATAATCAATTTAACTCAAGACCTGTTAATGAATTTAAAAATGACTTAGATAAACTATTGGTCAAAATAAATGATTTAAAGAAAAAAAGTGGCAGTGTTTTAATAATTTCCATTCCTGATTGGGGATCATCACCATTTGGTGAGGGTTTTGATAGAAATGAAATATCAAATGAAATAAATACTTTTAATAATAGTTTGAAAAGCTTTGCAAATATTAATGGTTTAAAGTATGTTGATGTAACTGAAATATCTCGAAGAGCAATAAATGAGCCTAATTTAATTACTGATGACAATCTTCATCCTAGTGGTGTAATGTATCTAGAATGGGCAAAAAAAATTTTTCAAGTTTGGATAGACTAAAAAAAACAGCAATTGATTTTGATATTAATGACAAACTCTCAAACTTTAGAGAAGAGTTTATTATTCCTGAAAACAAGATCTATCTGGATGGAAACTCCCTAGGTTTATTGTCCAAGAATACATTAAGTAACTTAAATACTACAATAAAAGAAGAATGGGGAAACGATTTAATATCAAGTTGGAATAAGAGTTGGGTTAACCTACCAAAAAATATATCAAGAAAGATAGCCGCTATTATTAATTCTAATGAAGAAGAAGTCTACGTAGGTAGCTCTACATCAAATAATCTTTATAAGCTAATTAAGAGCATATTAGACGCTAATAAGGACATAAAAAGTATATCTACTGATAGTTTAAATTATCCATCTGATAAATATATATGTGAGGGTATTTCTAAAGATTACAATATTGATTTTAATCTTTTAGATCACGGCAATGATTCATTACCAAATATTGAAAATCTTAAAAAATTTATATTAAAGACTAAGGGTGTTTTAATTCTTTCTCATGTTACATATAAAAGTTCATACAGATACCCCATAAAAGAGATTAATAAATTTTGTAGAGAAAATAAATCAATTGTAATTTGGGATTTAAGCCATTCTATAGGCGCAATTGATATTGACATGAATCATAATGAATTAAACTATGCGGTTGGGTGTACATATAAATATTTAAATGGTGGACCTGGATCGCCAGCATTCATTTATGTTAGAAAAAGTGAAATTAGCAAATTAAAATCACCAATTAAAGGTTGGTTTAGTCATGAAAATCCTTTTGACTTCTCTAATGAATACAAAGAGTCTAATTCTATGAATAAATTCTCCAATGGAACACCACATATACTCTCATTAGCAACTCTAAAAACATCGCTTGATATAACTATAAATGCATCAACAAAAAGATTAGAAAACAAATCAGAAAATTTATTTAAATTTTTTCACTCTATATATGAGAATGAATTAAAGAATTTAAATTTTGAATTGATAACACCAGAAAATAAAAATGAGAGGGGTTCCCACATATCTATTAAACATGAAGAAGCTTGGCGAATATCTCAATGTTTAATTTATCCTGCTAATCAAAATTCAAAAGAAATTATTGTTGACTATAGGCCAAATAATATAATTAGGATAGCATTAACTCCACTTTATACTTCATTTGAAGATATTTATTGCTTTTGTTTCAGAGTTATTGAAATAATAAAAAAGGCAGAGTTTGAAAAAAAGGATAATACAAAAGAAGGAGTTACTTAAAACTTTAAATTAATTCATCAATTTATTTTTAACCATTTCTGCAATCACTCTCCCTTCAGCTTTTCCTGACACTTTCAGATTAACATTAGCTATTACTTTACCCATATCATTCATTGATTCTGCATTTAAATCTATTATTACTGAATCAATAATTTCAGATAACTCAGACTCACTTAGTTGTTCTGGGAGAAATTCTGAGATAATCTTTGCCTGAGAAATTTCGACCTCTGCTAATTCACCTCTTTCTTGCTCAATATATATTTTAGCACTATCATTTCTTTGTTTTACCATTTTTTGAAGAATTTTAAGAATAATTTCTTCGTCAACTTGATCTTTAGATCCAGTTTTAGTTTTTTCTAATAAAATTGCAGACTTTATAGCTCTTAGAGATTCTAACCTTAAAGTATCCTTACTTTTCATTGAGTCCTTAATTGACTCATTAATTTTGTTTTCTATATTCATATTTTAATCAACATTATCATGAAGGTATGTATTTACATCTGGAAATTCTAACTTATTTTCCTCATTTAAAATAGTCTTTGAAAATATATCTTCATTTTGAGATTTGGTATTACTAATTTCAATACCCATCCTTTTATAAGCAGGTATTTTTTCTAAGTCTTCTATAGTAGAATTTTTATTCTTAAACACATAATTAAATTGTTTTAGATTCTCTCTTCTAATTAGATTCTCATTGTCTAAATCAGTATCTAATGGTTTATCAAATAAATTTTCAGATATTTCGACTTCATTATCTAACTTATCTTCATTTTCATTAATTTGATCCTGTATTTCAATACCTTCAGACACTTCTTCATCAAGGTCTAATTTAATAAACTGAATCTCATCGTCCTCAACATTACTATGTTCTAAGTCTGGAATATCATTAAAATCAATATCATTTTCTTCATTAACATGACTATATTTTGGTTCTACTATCTCATTTGGTTTAGTTATATTTTCTTCATCAATATGATTATCATTTAAATTAAACTCTTCTTTTTCTGGATTATTGATTGAATAATTATCACTTGAAAAAAGACCAAATGAAATGTCATTAGCAGATTCCTTAGAAGTAATACTTTCTGACTCAACATATTCAATTTCATGCAGCTCAATATCATTAATCGTAAAGTCTTTTGTTTCTGGTTCAACAACCTCATAACTTAAGTCAATATTTCTTAGTATTTCATTTATTTCACTTTCTATCTTTTTTTGTTGAGACTCATTTGTTAAGTGATCTTCTACAATTGAATCAGGCTCATTAGTTAAATGATCTAACTCCATTTCATCTTTATTTATTAAAGCTTTTTCAAAGGGGTGATCTTGGTCTAGTTTATAAACTACTTTTTTAGTTTCAGAACTTACAAGGCTTTTTTGTTTTTCATCACCAAACCCAGTTGCTATAACAGTAACAGATATATTATTTCCTAACTCAAGATCTTCACCTACTCCCATTATTAT
>JAQXBP010000083.1:0-6254 GCA_029252345.1 Flavobacteriaceae bacterium
TAGAAAATAAAAGAATTATTGTTCAAATTAATCAAAGAGTAAGAGAATTAGATGAAGTTGTAATAACTCCAGATGATACTCAAAAATTTCTTGATCTTAAAGAAGAACAATTTAAAGGATTTGATTATATAGCAGATAAGTCTACAAAAATTCAAAATGTCCTAACGGATAATAGGCAAGTAGTTAATGGTTTAAATTTTGTTAATATATTCAAACTCCTCTCATCCATAGTTGATGCAAAATCAGATGAAGAAAAGTTAAATATAATTCCAAGCGAAGTTCTTCCATATGTTTTGGAAGAAAATTTTTTTTCTGGGGTTCTTGAACTTGAATCCTTTGAAATAATCGATTTCTTGTCAAAGCTAGACTCAGATACAGAGATGAAAAATTTAATATTAGAAAAGAATCAATTTTTAATAATAGACTATCTGTTAAATAAAGCAGATACCTATAAAAATTTAAGAGTTGAATGAAGAAATTACTTTTTCTTTTTCTTTTAATTTCATTTTATACTTTTTCTCAAACAAATAATCAGAAATTTATTGAAGGAATTGTTTATAATGATAATTCTTATTCGATTCAAGGAGTGCATGTGTTGAATATAACCTCTAATGAAGCTACAATTACAGATTCTGATGGAAATTTTAAGATTTTTGTCAATTTAAATGATGAATTAATATTTTCTGCAATTCAATTTAAAAGAAAAAAAATAATAATAGATAAAGATGTTTTTGACTCATTATCGATAACTATTTATTTAGAAGAATTTGTTAATGAACTAGATGAAGTTATTCTTAACTCAAGCCGGCTTTCAGGAAGTCTTATGAATGATCTTCAAAATGCGGGTATAGTTGATAACATCAACTTTGATGACCTAGGAATTCCGGGTTTTACAGGCATAAGGAAAGAAGATATTCCTTCAAACTCACAATTAACAAAAGAACTTTTACTAGCTCCTTTAACTGGAGGACTTGATGTTGAAAGAATGTATAACTGGATTTCAGGTTACTACAAAGAAAAAAGAAAAGAGAGGGAATATAAAAATGATTATAACCTTATTGATAGAATCATTAATTTCTATGGTCTAAGATTCTTTATTGATGAGTTTGGATTAATTGAAGATAATATTCATGAATTTGTTACTTCAGCATATCAGAATTATCCATTAGAGGAAAACTTTAAGTCAGGTAACTACTCACTGGTAATAGAATATTTGAAAAAAAATTTTAAGAGGTTGAATTATTGATTAGTTTTGATATTATGATATTTTTTATTAGTGGAGCTGAACTAGTTTTTGTCTTCTTTATCGTACTTCTTGTTTTTGGGGCTGATAAAATCCCTTCAATTGCTAAAGGACTAGCAAAGGGAATGACTCAAATTAAACATGCTACAAACGAAATAAAAACTGAAATCTCCAAAAATACAGATGTTAAAAAGCCAACGGAATCATTAACAAAAGACCTCAAAGATAGCGTTAGTGATATCAAAAAAGATTTTGATGATCTTAAGGATTCAATTAAAAGAGATCTAAATTAATCTTGATATTGAAAGACCATCTCTAAGAGGTAAAATTACAGTTTCAAATCTTTTATCTTCATTTAATATTTTATTGAAATTCACTAAAGCATGAGTTTCTTCATCTTTTTCTAAAGATGAATCTAAAACTTTTCCAGACCAAAGAACATTATCTGATATAATTATTCCATTCTTATTTAGCCTTTCTGAAACTTGCTTAAAATATTCAATATAATTTTCTTTATCAGCATCAATAAATACTAGATCATACGTCTCATTTAAATCATTTAAAATTTCTTTAGCATTTCCTGTAAGTTGAATAATTTTATCTCTTTTTCCACTTTCTTCAAAGTACTTATTTTGAATTTTAAGCAGTTCTTCATTTCGATCTATTGTAAATATCTTTCCATCCTCTTTTAGACCTTCTGATAAACAAAGTGTTCCATATCCAGTATATGTTCCAATTTCTAATATAGTAGATGGAGATTTCATTTTAGAAATCATACTTAAAAATCTTCCTTGAATATGACCACTCAACATTCTAGGTTTAAGAATTTTTTGATGAGTTTCTTGATTTAACCTTGCAAGAATTTCAGGCTCAATATTAGAATTCCTAGAAATATATTCAGTTAATTTCTCAGATATAAAGTCCATTTATTTTTTTGGTCTTTGATATTCAAATCTATCTAAAAGACTTGGTAAAGCATATCCATCACACCCATTAACAGTAACAACACCTCCTTTATCAAGTTGAAGAAATCCAGAGTCACTTACTAACTCTTCATTAAAATAGATATCTTCAATTGAAGCTACAACAAGTATGGTTCCGTTTTCTTTTATATTATATTCATTTTGATATTTACAAATCAGTTGAACAGGACTACCTTTTACAAATGGAGCCTTACAATCATCTTTGTATTCTTTTTCTAAGTTTGTTTTATCAAATTCAGATATTTCTTCAGGATATTTTGCACTTGTATGATGAGCTTCACTAATTATATCTTTAAAAATATGATTAACTGTAAAAAATCCTGTTTCCTTTATATTTTTAAATGTATCTCTTGGAACAGTTGTAGGTCTTAAAATATATCCAAGCATTGCAGGATTACTTCCTAAATGAGTAATTGAACTAAAAACAGAAACATTCTCGACACCTTCCTTAGATATACTTCCTAATAGATTTGCTGATTTGTAACCAGTACATGAATTAATGAGATTAATTCTGTAAAATTTTTGTAGATCATCGAATTCTTCTTTTGATAAATGTTTCATAATCTAAAAGTAACAAGAAATCTTTCATAAATCGTATCTTACTAGGCTCAAAAATATATCTATGAAAGTTTTTTTAAAATTATTACCACTATTTATTCTTGTTATTTCGTGTACTGAATCAGAAAAAAATATTCAGCAGTACTCAATAGAAACTTTAATGTCTAATAATAGAAGTTCTGGAGGATCTTTTTCCAAAGATGCAAGCAAATTAGTCTACAGTTCTGATAAGTCAGGAATATTTAACATTTATGAGGTTAATCTAGAGAATAATATAGAAACTCAAATAACTGACTCCAAAGAAGAATCATTTTTTGTTAGAGGCTATTCGCCAACCACAGGTGAAGTAATATATTCTGCTGATAAAGGTGGAAATGAAAACTCTCATGTTTACATAATAAGGGACGAGGAAAGCATAGATCTTACACCAGGAGAAAATACAAGAGCGTCATTCTTTGGTTGGACCAATGATGAATTAGGTATGTATATTCAATCTAATTCTAGAGATCCAAGATTTTTTGATTTGTATGAAATAAATATAAAGACTCTTGATTCTAAAATGATTTTTAAAAATGATGCAGGATATGTTATTAATGATATCTCAAATAATGATGATTATTTAGTTTTAAATATCAATATTTCTAATACTGAGCAAAAATTATTCTTGTATGAAATTAAAAATAAACAGTTATCAGAAATTTCAAATCAAATTGCTAACTATACTGGTCAAAATTTCGATAAAACTGATGAAAAATTCTTTTATACAACAAATTATGATAGTGAGTTTTATTATTTAATGTCATATAATTTATCAAATGGAGATAGAAAAGTTGAGTACAAGACTAATTGGGATGTAGCATTTAGCTATCTCTCAAAAAATGATTCATATAGAGTAATAGCTGTAAATGAGGATGCTCAAAATAAATTAACCATTAAAAACACAAATGATGAATCTGAGTTGAATATTGTCGGTACTGAAAACATGAACATTAATAGTGTTACTTTTTCAGATGATGAAAAAATGATAAGAATTTCTGCTGGAAGTCCAAATTCACCAGGAGATATCTATACTTATGATCTTTCAACAAATAAATTAAATAAAATTACCTCTAATCTAAATTCAGATATTAATCCTAATGATCTTGTCAATGCAGAGGTGATTAGATATAAATCATTTGATGGATTAGAAATACCAGCAATACTATACAAGCCACACTCTGCTAAAAAAGGAAATAAAGTTCCAGCATTAGTTTGGGTTCACGGAGGACCTGGCGGACAATCAAGAGTCGGTTATCGTGCTTTAATTCAGTACTTAGTAAATCATGGTTATGCCATCCTAGCTGTTAATAATAGAGGAAGTAGTGGCTATGGTAAAACATTTTATTCATTAGATGATCAAAATCATGGTGAAGGTGATTTACAGGATTGTGTTTGGGGAAAAAAATGGCTTCAGGAACAGGCCTATATTGATTCTGATAAAATAGGGATTATTGGTGGAAGTTATGGTGGATTTATGACTATGGCAGCCATGACTTTTGAGCCTGAAGAATTTAAAGTTGGAGTCAATATATATGGTGTTACAAACTGGATTAGAACATTAAAGTCAATTCCTGCTTTTTGGGAAACATCAAGAAAGAGACTTTATAAAGAAATGGGAGATCCATATACTAATGATTCATTAAGACTTTATGATATTTCTCCATTATTTCATGCAAAAAATATTAAAAATCCATTCATGGTTTTACAAGGAGCAAATGATCCAAGAGTTCTTCAAATTGAATCTGATGAGATGGTTCAAGAAGCAAGAAATGCAGGCGCTTATGTAGAATATTTGCTATTTGAAGATGCGGGTCATGGATTTGTCAAAAAAGATCAACAAATTGAGGGTAATCAAAAGATTCTAACCTTTCTTGACAATTATCTTAAATAAATTAATCTATAGATTTGTAATAGGGGTGATTAGCTCAGTTGGTTTAGAGCACTACCTTGACAGGGTAGGGGTCACTGGTTCGAATCCAGTATCACCCACTTTAATAAAAAAGAATGACTAATTTGATATATTCATAATATGGCTAAAAAATTATTTCTAACACCAATTAAAATACTAGGATTAATCTTTATTGTGCTTGGATTAAGATGGATGATTGTTGACGAACCCTGGATGCTTGATAAAGTTGCAAATGAAGAAAGACTTAATATGACATTTGAAAAGTTATTTAGTGAAGAAATAAATGTTACTCTACCCGGATATTTAAAACAAATTTATCGATTCTTTGGACTCTGGGTTTCTATAATAGGTCTTTTTATTATCTCTTTTTCGAAAGAAAAATTTATTGAAAATAAAGCTTTTGCAAAAAACTTACTTATATGTATAGGTACAATGGTTTTTTCAGCACAGGTACTAGCATATGTTTATATCCCTAGCTCACCATTTGTTTATCTTGGATGGGGAAGTATTATTTTATTCTTAGTTTCTTTCTTGAATTACAGAAAGCTTTCTTAAAAGGGGAGATTATTTAAATCTACATTACCACCAGAGATTATAATACCTACTTTCTTATTTATAAAAGTTTCTTTGTTTTTTAAGACTGCGGCAAGAGGAAGGGAACATGATGGCTCGCAAATAATTTTTAAACGTTCCCAAATAATTTTCATTGACTCAATAATTTCTTCTTCGGTAATTCGTATAATTGACTTAATCTCATTTCTAATAATTGGAAAATTCTTATCACCTAGTTGAGTTTTTAATCCGTCAGCTATTGTATTAGCACTTTCATTAGTTTCTATTTTCCCACTTTTAAGTGATCTGTAAGCATCATCAACTTCAAAAGGCTCAGCTCCAATAACTGTACAATTTTTACCAAAATATTTTGCTGCGAGAGCACTTCCAGCTATTAGTCCACCACCTCCAATAGGAACTAGGACATGCTCAATTAAATTATTATATTCTAGTAATTCTTTACAAGCAGTGCCTTGTCCTAGAATTACTTCAATATCATTAGATGGGTGAAGAAATGTTGCTCCAGTTGATTTCGCTATATCATTTGCAGCCTTTTCTCTTGCATCAAGGTTTGGCTCACATTCGATAAGTTCACCTCCATAACCCTTAACTGCAGTTTTTTTAATTTCGGTTGCTGTTGATGGCATTACAATGTATGCTTTCACTCCAATACTTTTAGCGGCAAGTGAAAGTGCTTGAGCAAAATTTCCGGATGAATGAGTTACTACACCATTTTTTTTATTTTCATCTGAAAGTTGAAGAATTGCATTTGTTGCACCTCGCATTTTAAATGCACCCATCTTTTGAAAATTATCACATTTGAAATAAATTTCAGATCCTGTCATTTTATTAATCTGATTTGATGTTAAAACAGGAGTATTATGAATAAATGGTTTAATACGATTATGACAATCTATTAGATTTTTTTTTGTCATTTCCATTTTATATTACAACCAATACTTGGTTTTTG
>JAQXBP010000084.1:0-7194 GCA_029252345.1 Flavobacteriaceae bacterium
ACATTCACAGTTGCTGTATCTGTTGGTATACTAGATTATATAATACCAATACTTGGAGTTAAGAAACTCGGTGGCTCTAGATCAGGTCAAATTGGAACTACTGTCGGACTAATTGTTGCCCTAGTTATTCTTGGTCCAATAGGAATAATAATAGGTCCATTTATGGGGGCTCTCCTAGGAGAAATGTCAACTAAAAAATCTTTTCAAAATTCATTAAAACCAGCCTTTGGTTCATTTATTGGAGTTATTGCTGGAAGTATAATTAAATTTTTAATTAGTCTTAGTTTTTTATTTTTTTATTTTGATATTGTTTGGGGATATCGAGAAAGTTTCTTTTAAAATAATTTCCTAAATTGATAACGCCTATTAACTTATTATATTGAAAAAATTTGAGAAGACTTTTTTTGCATCATGGACTGATCTTGATCCTAATTGGCATTTTGCAAATCATGCTTATATAAAATATGCTGCTGATACAAGAGTATCATTTTTTTCAGCTATCAATCTAGATAAAGATGTATTTGAGAATTTAAATATTGGTCCTGTATTATTTTATGAGCACATGCATTACTACAAGGAAATCTTAATGGGAGTTCAATTTAAAATCAATGTTGAAATAGATGGTTATAGTGAAGATGGAAGATTCTTCTCTTTATTTCAAAATTTTTATGATAATGACGGTGCCCACTTGGCTCATTTAGATCTAGCATTCGGAGTTATGGATACAAAAAAAAGGAAATTGACATCAATGCCTAAGGATTCATTTACGATCCTTAAAAACGGTCCAAAATCAAAATCATTTAAGATTTTAAAAAAAGAAGATTTGAGACGACATGGTAAGTTTCCTGAAAATATTATAATATAGCAGTATTAATGCAGTGAATTTATTTTAAAAAAACCAAGGGTTTTATAATTTTATAAAGTATTATTATAAAACCATTTAGTTTAGATTACACTTAATTTAAAGAATTAAATATGAAAGAAAAATATTGGAAAAAAAATATTATGTATTTGAGAATACTACTAACTGTATGGTTTGTTTCTTCTTTTGGTTTTGGAATTATCTTTGCCGAGAGTTTAAATAATTTTTATTTAGGTGGATTTCCTTTAGGCTTTTGGTTTGCTCAACAAGGATCAATTTACATATTTGTTATATTGATTTTCATATATGTTTATTTAATGAATAAACTTGATAAAAAACATAATTTAGAAGAATAAGATGGATGCACAATTTTGGACATATTTTTTAGTTGGAATTACATTTACGCTATACATTGGAATTGCCATATGGTCAAGAGCCAAGAGTACAAAAGAATTTTATGTTGCTGGAGGAGGAATACACCCTGTATTAAATGGAATGGCTACTGCTGCAGATTGGATGTCAGCAGCATCTTTTATTTCTATGGCAGGAATAATATCATTTTTAGGATACGGTGGTTCTCAATATTTGATGGGGTGGACTGGTGGATATGTTCTTCTAGCACTATGTCTCGCACCATATCTTAGAAAATTTGGAAAATTTACAGTTCCTGATTTTATAGGTGAAAGATATTATTCTCAAAACGCAAGAACTATTGCTTTGATTTGTGCAATTTTTGTCTCATTTACATACGTAGTTGGTCAAATGAAAGGAGTTGGTGTTGCTTTCTCAAGATTTCTTGAAATACCTTATGATAGTGGAGTTATTATTGGAATTGCTATAGTTTTTTTCTATGCTGTTCTTGGTGGTATGAAAGGTATTACTTATACTCAGGTAGCACAATATTGTGTATTAATTTTTGCATTTACAGTTCCTGCTATTTATTTATCACTACAAGCAACTGGAAATCCAATCCCTCAAATAGGATTTGGAAGTAAGACTATGGATGGAGTATATCTTTTGGAAAAACTTAATTTACTGTCGGTTGATTTAGGTTTTGATAGATATACTGATATAAATAGAACCACCTTAATTAATGTTTTTTTTATAACTGGAGCACTGATGTTTGGTACAGCGGGACTTCCTCATGTTATTGTTAGATTCTTTACAGTTCCAAAAGTACGTGATGCAAGAATTTCTGCTGGATGGGCTCTTTTATTCATATCCATTTTATATACAACTGCTCCTGCTGTTGCTGCATTTGCAAAAGTTAATTTAATAAATACTGTTTCAAATGCTAAATATGCTGATATGCCAGCTTGGTTTACTAATTGGGAGAATACTGGATTACTTGAGTTTGATGATAAGAATGGAGATGGTGTGATTCAATATGTTGCAGATACTCAGGTTAATGAATTAACAATTGATAATGATATTATGGTATTAGCTAACCCTGAGATTGCTAATTTACCTCCATGGGTTATTGGATTAATTGTAGCGGGTGGATTAGCTGCTGCTTTATCAACTGCAGCAGGACTTTTATTAGTTATATCAACTTCAATTTCTCATGATCTTTTGAAAAAGAATATAAATCCTAATATATCAGAGAAAGGAGAGCTCTGGGCTGCAAGAATTTCAATTGCAGTAGCTGTAGTAGCTGCAGGATTAGCTGGACTTAATCCACCAGGATTTGTTGCAGAAGTAGTTGCGTTAGCATTTGGATTAGCTGCTTCATCTTTTTTTCCTGCAATTATTCTTGGAATTTTTGATAAAAAAATGAACAAGGAAGGAGCAATAGCTGGAATGCTTACAGGTATTATCTTTACCGCTTTATATATCTTATATTTTAAACCACAGCTTGGAGGAAGTGGTCTGCCTGAGAATTATTTATTTGGAATATCTCCTGAGGGTATTGGAACAATTGGAATGATTATTAACTTTATTGTATCTTTAATTGTATCAAGATTAACAAAACCTACACCAGAAAAAATTAAAGCTCTAGTTGAAAGTATAAGATATCCAAAATAAGATATGCAAAGAATTAAGTCCCTCTCAGATTATTTTAAAAAATATGAATTAAGTGAGAAAGACCCAGAATCATTCTGGTCAGAAATTGCTGAATCTTTTACTTGGAAAAAAAAATGGGATAAGGTACTTGACTGGGATTTTGAAAAAGTAAATATTAATTGGTTTCAAAATGCTAAGCTCAATATTACAGAAAATATTTTTGAAAGAAATCTCAAACAAAGGGCTGGTAAAACAGCAATTATTTGGGAGCCTAATGACCCTTCAGAGTCTCCAATTCATATTACATATAAAGAACTTTATGAAGAGACTTGTAGATTTTCAAATGCATTAAGAGCAAAAGGAATAAAGAAAGGAGATAGAGTAATTATATATATGCCTATGGTTCCAGAGGCTGCCATAGCTATGCTTGCATGTGCAAGAGTTGGTGCTGTTCATTCAGTTGTTTTTGCAGGCTTCTCTTCTACTTCATTAGCTGATAGAATTAATGACTGTCAAGCAAAAATGGTTTTGACTTCAGACGGAAATTTTAGAGGAAGTAAAACAATTCCTGTTAAACCAGTAGTAGATGAAGCACTTGAAAAATGTTCAACAATACAGAGCGTTATAGTGCTTGAAAGAACAAAACAAAATGTAGAAATGATAAATGGAAGAGATTATTGGTGGCATGATTGCATTAATGAAGAACCAAAGGTTTGTGATGCAGAAGTATTAGATTCAGAGGATATGTTATTTATACTTTATACATCTGGTTCAACCGGAAAACCAAAAGGTGTAGTTCACTCATCTGCTGGTTACATGATATATTCAGCTTATACCTTTCAAAATGTATTTCAATATGATGAGAATGATATTTATTGGTGTACTGCGGATGTTGGTTGGATAACAGGTCACTCATATATAGTTTATGGCCCTTTGCTTTGTGGTGCTACTACTGTCATGTTCGAAGGAGTTCCAACATTTCCAAATGTGAGTAGATTTTGGGATATAGTAGATAAATTTAAAATCAATCAATTTTACACTGCTCCAACTGCTATAAGAGCTCTACAAGCTCATGGCTTAGAGCCATTAAAAAATAATTCTTTAGATTCTTTAAAAGTAATAGGTTCTGTTGGGGAACCAATAAATGAAGAAGCATGGCATTGGTATCATGATAATATTGGAAAAGGTAATTGTCCATTAGTTGATACTTGGTGGCAAACAGAAACAGGAGGAATAATGATCTCAGCATTAGCAGGAATAACTCCAAACAAACCTGCACATGCATCACTCCCTTTACCTGGAATTCACCCTGTAATAGTGGATTCAGAAGGAAATGAGTTGCCTGGAAATAATGTTCAAGGTAATCTTTGTATAAAATTTCCATGGCCATCAATTGTAAGGACTACCTACGGAGATCACCAAAGATGTATAAACACTTACTTTTCAAATTATAAAGGAATGTATTTTACGGGAGACGGTGTTAAAAGAGATCATGATGGATATTTAAGAATTCTTGGAAGAGTTGACGATGTTATTAATGTTTCTGGACATAGAATGGGAACAGCAGAAGTCGAAAATGCTATTAATGAACATGAAGACGTTATTGAGTCAGCTGTAGTAGGATATCCTCATGACATTAAAGGTGAAGGAATCTATGCATATGTAATCATAAATTCTAAATCTTCAGATGATGTAATAAAAGCTGAAATTGTAAATGTAGTAAGAAGAGTTATTGGCCCTATTGCTAAACCGGATAAAATTCAAATTGTAAGTGGTCTTCCAAAAACAAGATCTGGAAAAATTATGAGAAGAATTTTAAGGAAGGTGGCTAGTAATGATTTTGGAAATCTTGGCGATACTTCAACCCTTCTTAATCCAGATGTGGTTGAAGAGATTATTGATGGAGCTAGTCTTTAATTAGTTTTTCTAACCCTATACCCCTGGAACCTTTAATCAAAATATTTGTCAAATTAAAATCAATTAGTTTAACAGATTTTGACATTTCTTCAGTAGATTTAAATTTCTCAAAATACTTACTTTGAGTTTGACAATCAAAGAAATTTTCACCTACCAAATAAACTTTTAAATAATCTTTTTTATCAATAAAATCAATGATTTTTTGATGTTCTTTACTTGAATAATTACCAAGTTCAAACATATCTCCAAGTATGAGAATTTTATTATTGATAATATTATTTTCAAAATTTGATATAGCAGCTTTCATACTTGTTGGATTGGCATTGTATGCATCTAAATACAATTTGTTATTTCCATAATTTATTACTTCAGATCTATTTGAGTCATTTTTAAAAGAGATTAAACCTTGATGTATTTCGGAGCTTGATAAATCAAGAAATTTACCAATTGTAATACTTGCAGCAATATTTGAGAAATTATAGTCACCATAAATTTCACATTTATATTTGTCATCATCATTCTGTATTATTAGAATATCTTCTTCTTTTTTATATTTATAAATAAATTCAGAATCTTCTTTTTCTCCAAAAGTTATAGCTAGATCCCCTTTGCAATTTTCAATTTGAATAAGATCATCATTGTTTAAAATGATATGACCATAATTTTGAGTTAGGTAGTCAAACATTTCACTTTTTCCTTTTATAACTCCATTAAAATCACCAAATCCTTCAAGATGAGCATATCCATAATTAGTAATTAATCCAAAGTCTGGCATTGCAATTTCACATAATCTTTTAATTTCACCAACATGATTAGCTCCCATTTCTATAACCGCAATATCAACATCATCATTAATGTCTAAAAGTGAAAGAGGAACCCCAATATGGTTATTAAAATTACCCTTGGTTTTAATAACATTATAGGTTTGTGAAAGAATTGAATAAATTAAGTTTTTAGTTGTGGTTTTACCATTACTACCTGTAATTCCAATCACTTTAGTGTCAAAAAGAGATCTATGATAATTACTTAGTTTCTGAAGAGACATTAAAGAATCTTCAACATATATAATCTTATCACTAGCATTTTTCAATTTGAGATCATCAACTATAGAGAATTTAGCTCCTTTTTCTATTGCTTCTAATGCAAATTTATTTCCATCAAAATTATCACCTTTCAATGAAAAATATATTTCATCTTTACTAATTTTTCTAGTATCTGTGGACACTCCAGCAGATGAAGCGAATAAAGAATATAATTTTTTAGTGTCCAATCTAATTTTATTGCAATATACTAAAGAAAAGAGTATTTTTGCTTCGTGTTATAATAACTCATTTTAACTCATTTATATGAAAAAAATTACTGGGAAAACTTATTTAGATTGGTACGAGAATATGCTCCTTTGGAGAAAGTTTGAAGATAAGCTTGCGGCAAAATACATCCAGCAAAAAATAAGGGGTTTCCTACATTTATATAATGGCCAAGAGGCAGTCTTAGCAGGATGTCTTCATTCAACAGATCCAAAGAAAGATAGAATGATAAGTTCTTACAGAAGTCATGTACATGCAATAGGTCTTGGAGAAGACCCAAAGTTTGTAATGGCTGAATTATTTGGAAAAGCTACTGGAACATCTGGAGGCCTTGGAGGTTCAATGCATATTTTTTCAAAAAAATATAACTTTTTTGGTGGTCACGGTATTGTTGGAGGGCAAATCCCATTAGGTACGGGAATTGCATTTGGAGATAAGTATTTTAAAAGAGATAGTGTCACTTTATGTTTTTTAGGGGATGGAGCAATAAGACAAGGTGCTTTTCATGAATCTATAAATCTTGCAGCATTATGGAAACTTCCAGTAATTTATATAGTTGAAAATAATGGATATGCAATGGGTACTTCAGTAGCAAGAACAACTAGTCAAGCAGACCTTTGGAAATTAGGAGAGCCATATGAAATGCCATCAATGCCAGTTGATGGAATGGATCCAGTAAAAGTAGCTGAAGCTATTGATGAGTGTGTTAATCATGCAAGAGCTGGAAAAGGTCCATCATTATTAGATATTAAAACATATAGATACAGAGGACACTCAATGTCTGATGCGCAACAATACAGAACTAAAGAAGAAGTTGAAGAATATAGAAAAATTGACCCAATTTCTCAAGTAGAAAAAATCATTATCTCGAAAAAATATGCAAAAAAATCTGATTTAGAAAAAATCGAAACAAAGGTTAAGTCAACCATAACCGAATGCGAAGAATTTGCTGAATCTTCTCCTTTTCCAGATAAGTCTGCTATGTATGATGTAGTATATGAACAAAAGGACTACCCTTTTATAAAACATAAAATAGATTAATATGGCTGAAGTAATAAATATGCCAAGATTGAGTGATACTATGGAAGAGGGAACTCTTGCTAA
>JAQXBP010000085.1:0-6158 GCA_029252345.1 Flavobacteriaceae bacterium
AGTTATAAAAATAATCAGTTAATTAATAATTACTTGTTAACCATTATTGTATTTCCTCCCCTGCCATTATTATCAAATAGTCTCAAATGAACTGATTCACTTTGATTAATTTTTAAAGGGGTAACATAATTTTTACTATTGGAATTCGGAGTTGTTCCATCTAATGTGTATTTGATATTTAGTCCTGGAAATGCAGAATTAGCATACAGAGAATCATTAACTATAATTCCACCTGGTTTAGGTAAATCATAAGATAAACCACCAAAAATGTTGTCTACCATTGGAAGAACTCTTTGACCAATATTGTTTGAAAATTTATTCCATTCGTTGTTTAGAGTGTTTTTTCTAAGTTTTTTATCTGATATGTTCATCCATTTTGAATCATTTGACCATGCCTTTTGAGAAAAAACAATAATATTTGGCATAAACATATAATCAAGAATATCTTCACTCATAATAGTTTCACTCCAAATCTGCGACTGTATACCAATTATATTATTCATACTTGCAGGATTTAATTTTTCGGAAGAATCTATATAATCCTGAGAAATATTATTTTTTTCAATACCATATGAATCATTAAATATATTAAATACATCAACTGTCCACATGTCTTTATAATCAGCATAACCACTCCATGACAATCCAATATTATCTAGATCTTTATCATCTACCATATCAAAATAAAATGCACTTGAATTACTCATAATAGTTTTATAACCAAGATTAGCATACTTATATATCATGTCTTGCCTACCTTGTCCCCAATCATTTTTCCAAACATATAGTAGCACATCATCATCTTTAAAAAAATCTTTAATTTGAGTTTCAGACTGATTCTTTTCTGTTAATTTCAATAGAATATCATCCCAGCCTGTCATTGTTACATTATAATCAGAAAGCTTATTATAAATTCTTCCCTGCATCATTTCATACAAAGCATTATAATCTCCACTAATTAATTTTTCAGTCATAAACTGATCACAAATTGGAGATTTCTGCCATGCACCATATGGAAGTTCATCTGCTCCTACTCCAAATTTTTCTAGATCAACTCCAGCATTTTTATACATTAAATAAATTTCATCTATAACTTTTTCATAGAAACTAAATGTACTTTCCCTACAAATACAAGCAATATTATCGTTAAATCCTTGTGCTGAATAATATTCACTTTTATCATCAGGATCAACCAATAAGTATTTTTCAGCTTCTATCTTATTGCCCAGCTCCATATATTTTTGATATCTAACATTCATTGAAATAATAGCAGATCTCATATGAGAGGGATAACTAATTTGTGGTATTATGGTTATGTTTCTTGCCTTAGCATATTTTAATATATCTATAAACTCAGATTTGGTTAAATAACCTGATCCTGAAGAATTTGTATCAGGACCTGAACCATACATGGGTATTAAGCTTTCAAATTCATCTTTAGTATACGCTCTTTTTGAGCCAACTTCTGTTAACTCCTCTAGTCCAGGTATCTCTAATCTCCAGCCTTCATCATCTGTTATTCTAAAATCTAAATGGTTTATTTTAAAGAAAGATAAATAATCCAAAAATTGCTTAATTTTTTTTGGACCATAAAAATTTCTTGATATATCTAAAAGCATACCTCGATAAGAAAATTTTGGAGAGTCATTGATTATTAAATTCTTTAAAGGCTTATTCTCAAGTTTAGAAACTAGTAAAAGTTGTTTTAATGACTGAATACCATAAAGAGCTCCTGAGCTATCTGAAGAAGTAATTAATATCTTCCCGTTATTTATATTTATACTATATGATTCCTTATTTAACTCATCTGAATATTTAAAAATAATATCACCTTCAGAATCTTGGTTTAATATTTTAAATGACTTAATTTCTATAATATCATCGAGAAGTGATTTTATAATATCAAATTCTAAACCTAAAGATTGGTCAATTGAAATTTTATATTTTTCATTTAACATTGATACACCATCTAATAAAGTAATTTCATTTGGAGTTGGAACTACTAAATCTAATTCAGATTTATCAATAAGATTAATTGTAGAATAATAATCATATCTATCCTGGGCAGAAGGAGGATTAAGATTTTCAATACCATCTGCATCTTTCCATATGTTAATAAATTTAACATCTATAGTTTCATTATTTAAAACAATGAAGCCTCCAACTGGAAGGTCTGATTTCCTTTTAACCACTCCTGACTGTTTAAGATCAATTGAAATTGATTCACCAGTATTTACAGTGTAATCTTTGCCGAAAGATAAAATGTTATATGATTGGCCACCAACATACTCATATTTAAGATTATCAGGAATTGACTCATCATTTAATATTGCACTTTGTTGATTCCAATGAAGTGACCAGATAGAATCAAAATTTATGTTTGTTGAATTATTTATTGTCAAGCTTACATCTAAACTCCAATCTTTCATCTGTTTAATCTCATAAATAACCTCAACTGCATTAGGCTCAGATTCACACGATAGAAAAGAAATAGAAATAAAAAACAAGAAATATTTGAAGATTTTCATTCTATTTAATTTTAGTAAATTCTATTAAGTCATCATTTTTAGCTGAAATTATATAATCTATTTTATTTATATTAATTATCTCCATATCCTTAACATCTCCATTTAAAAACAAACCACTTTCTTTTGTAGGTATAGCCTCGAATCCTGTATCAGGATTATAGTTTAGATAAACACCGACACTCCCATCATTTCTTGGTGTTTCAACTTCAGAATTATACATATTTCCAGAAATAATTATATCCATATAACCATCTTTATCTATATCTTTTGAAAGAATTTTATTAACTGAGGAGAGTTGCGATAAAACAGGTAACTTACTCATTTTAAATGAATTACCATTGTTTTCTAAATAAACAGATGAAAATGTTTTAGTGAAGTAATGAAGTGAATTTTCAAGATCAGGCTCACTATAAACATCTTCTAGGGTAGCTATAGAAAAAGCATCATAATCTTGAAACTTAGTTTTTATTGCAGGTATTTGATCTGAAGAACATTGTCTTCCTCTAAGTGGATATTGTTCACCATCATTATAATAACTGAGGACTATATCTCCACTATTATTTTTATCAAAATCATTATAAAAAATATCAAATGTTTCATCACCTGATGTTTGATATTTGTAGTTATTACCTAGGTTACCTATAACTAAGTCCATGTCTCCATCTTTATCAAAATCTTCTGAAATAATATCATACCACCATCCCCTAGTGGAGTCGACATCAATCAAGGAAGTATCCTCAGTGAAATTACCTTCGATATTTTTCAAGAATCTAATAGGTGTCCACTCTCCAACAACAATTAAGTCAGTCCAGCCATCATTATTATAGTCAGTCCAAACTGATGAAGTAACAAGTCCAATATCTTTGAAAGGAAACTGAGATTCGTTTACATTTATAAATTTAATTCCATTTGAATCTGATAAGTTCTCAAGTAAATAACTATCAGCAGGAAGAGGATAACTGCCTGGAACAACTCTTCCGCCTACAAACAAATCCATATCACCATCTTTATCAAAATCATTTGAAGTTACCCTCATTCCACTAGAGTAATTTTGAGGAATAGAATTTTCATTATAACTGAATGATCCACTTCCATTGTTTACATATAATCTATCCTTAAGTATTGGTGTGTTAGGATCAAATTCATTTCCACCTGAAACTATGTAAAGATCTTTATCTCCATCATTATCAAAGTCTTCAAGTATCATATCCATATCTTCATACTTACTATGAGCTTTACTAAAAGCAAAATTTTTATTTGTGAATGATCCATCTGATTTTTGAATATAAAATGCTGTAGATTGGTCTTTAGCACCACCTACAATAAAGTCTTCAAGACTATCACCATTTATATCTCCAGTAACTATTCCAGGTCCAAGTCTAGAATTTTCATGAGGAAGAAGGACTTCTTTGATATAGTCATCATACTCATTCTCTTCATGTTTATGTTCTACAATATCTACATTTTCAAAATATAGATTTGATAATTCAGAATCATCTTCCTTAGGTAATGAAGAATTTATTATGTTAAGCTCAACAGTTGAGTTAATTTTAATATTATCTAGTGTCTGAACATTACCATTTGACCAGACTACTTTTAAAGATTTAATTAACTGATCTTTTCCAAGTCCAAAGTTTAAATATGGAGCAACAGATGATTGAAACCCTCTAGTCATTGTTAGTTCTTGCATTTGGCTAGAATTTTCTGTTTCAACATAAACTCTACTATCAATTCCAAAAATATTTTCCCCACTACCCTTTAACTCAACCCTAACATAGTTGTTAATAGAGTTATTCCTATAGATTTGGGCTTCTTGATCTATATTATTTACAATAATCTCTAAATCTCCGTCATTATCAAGATCAGCATATGTTGCTCCATTAGAGAAGTTTTTGTCATCTAGACCCCAATCTGTAGAGACATCCGAAAATGTTAGATTTTTATTATTTCTAAATGCAAAATTAGCAATTGGCTCTGAAGGTATTTGCTTTGTATAATATAAAAGACTATCCTTAGACATAGGTCTTAATTTTATTTCATTGAAATAATCTTTATTATTAACTTCTCTCCTAGTCCCATTTGAAATAAACAGGTCTTTCCATCCATCATTATCAAAATCTGCAAGAAGAGGTCCCCAACTCCAATCTGTAGATGAAATTCCTGATAATCTTGAAATATTACTAAAAAAAGGCTTATCTCCTTCAACACGTCTATTTAACTGCAGGGTATTATGCATATACTGATAATGAAAACCATAATTAACTGTACTCCAAAATAATTCAGGATTCATACTAGCCATATTAGCCTTAGATCTTCTGTTATCTTTAGCGTCCATATCTACTTGAATGTAATCAAGATAATGGTCGTTATTAAAATCTGCAATGTCAACACCCATTCCATAAAAAGACGTATGATTAGTAGACTCCTTAACAATATCTTTAAAAGTTCCATCACCATTATTCATATACATAAAATCAGGAGAACTAAAGTCATTAGATATATAGATGTCTGGATATGAATCATTATTTAAATCACCAATTGTTGCACTTAATGTAAGACCATAAGTTCTGAGTCCAGCCTCATCAGTTACTTTTGTAAAAGATGAACCATCGTTTCTATATAAGTTGTCAGTTTCATGATCTTCTGTATTCTGCATTTTATAAGAATAATAACTTCTAGGGGCATCAAATGATGTCATTGGATAGTTTGCAACATATAGGTCTAGATCTCCATCTTTATCATAGTCAAAAAATGTTGCTTGAACACCATTACCAATATCATCAACTCCATATTCTTTAGCCATTTCAGTAAATGTATCATCACCATTATTTATATATAATTCATTGTTCTTTATTCCGTCTAATCCGCCAACAGAAACATATATATCTAAATAGCCATCATTATTTATGTCTACCATCGTTGAACCAGTATACCATCTATTATCACCTTCAGTATTTGAAGAAGATGTTATATCCTCAAAATTTAAGTTTCCTTTATTTAGAAAAAGTTTATTTGGAGTCATATTTCCGGTAAAGAAAATATCATCTAAATTGTCATTATTTATATCTCCAACTGAAACTCCACCACCCATATATATATAAGGATAAGTAAAGTAGTTAAAAGAATTATCCTCTTTTAGTTGATTATTAAAATCAACCCCTGTATCATTAGTAGAAAGTAAAGTAAATTGCTTGTTATCATTAGTATTACTACATGAAATATGTAAAATAAATACACCTATGATAAATAAAAGTAGGTTTAATCTTTTCATAAGTTAAATTTAAAAAAAAACAGGATGAAAATTAATTCATCCTGCTTTTAATTTAGCTAGATTTTAATTTGATTAGTGACCAGGATTCTGAGAAAGAGCTCCTTGAGACGAATCTATAGCATTTAATGGAATTGGAAGTGCATTATGCTTAGCTGAAACAGGATTAGCTTTTGCTGCAAAATTAGCAATAGTTCTTCCTTCGTTTGCAATGTAAGTGTTTAATGCGTCAACCATAATGTTCCATCTTCTTAAATCAAAAAGACGGTGACCTTCCATAGATAATTCAAGTCTTCTTTCATGTCTAACTGCAGTTCTAGCAGCAGCTTGATCAGTCCATGATGAATTGTATGTATCTATAA
>JAQXBP010000086.1:0-8194 GCA_029252345.1 Flavobacteriaceae bacterium
GCAGAGGAGCGATCTTTAATTGTTGATTATATTCAATTTATCGAAATGGAAAACATTTTTGAAGATAAGATTGTAACTGAAGTTAATAATATTGGAGATTTTTATATTGCTGAAGAATATCATCATGATTACTTTACAAAAAACCCTGAAAACGCTTATTGTCAAGCAGTTATTAATCCAAAACTTGCAAAATTAAGATTAAATTTTAGTGATTTACTTTTTGAATAAAAAACCAAATCCGAAGAAGGTCAAAAATTTTTTAACAAACTGAAAAAAGAAATTGAACTGAAAGAAAATAAAACCAAAGAATAATAGCAAGACTTGATAAATAGGAGTAAGTACTATAATTCTAATAATAAATTTAATCAGAGAGTTCATATTAATATCTCCAATCAAGTATTCAGTTAAAGGTCCAGATATAAGAGCACTTGTTGAGCCAGTTATAGCAAAAACAATAAAAATTATTAATATTTGAAAGTTGGAAGTTATACCCCACCTCTCTTTTAGTTTTTTCATCATCCTAAGATCTCATTAATTTTATCTGCTAGTTCAACACCAATCCTATCTTGCGCTTCATTTGTAGCTGCTCCAATATGAGGAGTTAGTGATATATTAGAATTCATAAGAATTTTAATACTTGGTTTAGGTTCATTTTCAAATGTATCAATACCAGCAAAAGATACCTTTCTAGTTTCAATATTTTTAAGAAGTTCCTCTTCATTAAGGATTCCACCTCTAGATAAATTAAGGATTCCAACACCATTTTTCATTTGTGAAAATTCATTAGAATCAATAATATATTTATCAGAAGCTGGAATATGAACTGTAATAAAGTCTGATGATTTTAACAAATTTTCATATGATGAAGAAGATAGTTTAAACGTATTACTCTGACCATCAAAAAAGTTAATTGTTAAACTAACCTCTTTATTAAACTTATCAAAGAAAATAACATTCATTCCTATTCCAATTCCTATTTTAGCAACTTCTTGACCAATTCTTCCAAAACCAATAATACCAAGTGTTTTACCCGAGAGTTCAGTTCCTTTAGCATAAGATTTTTTTAAATCTTTAAACTTAGAATCCCCATCAAGAGGCATTGATCTATTAGATTCGTGTAGAAATCTTACACAACTAAATAAATGAGAGAAAACAAGCTCAGCAACAGATTTTGATGATGCTGCAGGTGTATTTATTACTTGTAGACCTTTTGATTTTGCATAATCAACATCAATATTATCCATTCCAACCCCACCTCTTCCAATAATCTTTAATGATGGACAATTATCAATAATATCTTTTCTAACCTGTGTAGCACTTCTTACTAATAAAGAAGTAATGGAATTAGTATTTATATAATCTACAAGCTGTTCTTGAGCTACTTTGGTAAGATCAACACTAAAGCCATATTCTTCAAGTTTATTTATTCCTGACTCAGATATACCATCGTTTGCAAGTACTTTCATAATTAATTATTATTTGATTCAAATTCATTCATACACTTAATTAATAACTCTACACTTTCAGTAGGAAGCGCATTGTAAATAGAGGCTCTATATCCACCAACAGACCTATGTCCATTAATTCCTGATATATTATTTTCACTACATATTTTATTAAATAATTCTCCATCAAAACCTTCATTCAGATTGAAAGTTGCATTCATTTGGCTTCTATCCTCTGTGTTTGCAAAGCCCGTAAAACATTTATTCTTATCTATTTCATTATAAATTAAATCTGATTTAAGCTTATTGTTTAGTCCTATAGAATCAAGGCCTTGGTCTTTAACTAGTCTTAGGTTTAGAAGTACACAATAGATAGGAAATACTGGAGGTGTATTAAAAGAGCTGTCTTTGTCTATATGTATTTTATAACTAAGCATTGAAGGAACCTCTCTGTTTATTTTATCTAATAAACTATTTTTGATTAGAACCATTGTTACACCTGCTGGTCCAAGATTCTTTTGAGCACCAGCATAAATTAAATCAAATTCTGAAAAATTAATTTTTCTTGAAAATATATCAGAACTCATATCTGCAAATAAAGGAGACTTAGTATCAGGAAAATCATGAAATTGAGTTCCAAATATTGTATTATTTGAAGTTAAATGTAAATAGTCATAAGAATCATTTATATCATATTCTTTTGGAATATAATTGAAATTTTTATCTGCAGAAGAAGCAATTTCAGATACTTTTCCAAACATTTTAGCTTCTTTTATAGCTTTTGATGACCAGCTTCCGGTATTTATATAAGCTGCATCTTTATTAAGAAAGTTATAGGCAGTCATAAGAAACTGTAGACTTGCTCCACCTTGAAGATACAAACAAGAATATTCATCATTATTAAGTCCTGCAATTTCTAATGCTGTAGATCTACACTCCTCTAAAACATTTATAAAGTCTTTACTTCTATGAGAGATTTCTAGAATTGATAAGCCAGAGTTGTTAAAATCTTTAACAGCAGAAGAAGCTTCATTAAAGACTTTATCTGGTAAAATTGAGGGGCCGGCACTGAAATTATGTACTGTTTTATTCATAAATATTCGCAAATATCTGAACTTACTTTCAATAATCAATTACACTAATTTTAAATTATGTAAAAATTGTTAACAAAGATTAAACAATACGTCTTATTTTTGCTCAAATTAAAGATGGCAATAATAATAACAGACGAATGTATTAATTGTGGAGCCTGTGAACCAGAGTGTCCTAATAATGCTATTTATGAAGGTCAGGAGAATTGGAATTACAGTAAAGGTACTAGTCTTAAAGGAGATGTTGTCTTACCGAACGGTAACAAGGTAAACTCCGATATAGACAATGCTCCTGTATCTGATGAATTCTACTTTATAGTACCTGACAAATGTACAGAGTGTATGGGTTTTCACGAAGAACCTCAATGTGCTGCTGTTTGTCCTGTTGATTGTTGTGTTCCAGATGATAACAATGTAGAGACGGAAAATGAACTTCTGTCAAAACAGAAATTTATGCATGATTAATAAATGAAAGTAGGAATCGTAGGATTACCCAATGTAGGTAAATCAACTCTTTTTAATTGTCTTTCTCAGAGTAAAGCTCAGAGTGAAAACTATCCGTTTTGTACAATAGATCCAAATGTCAGTATAGTTAATGTGCCAGATACTAGACTAGATAAGTTATCTGATTTAATAAGTCCGGAAAAAATAATTCCTACAAATGTTAAAATTGTAGATATAGCAGGATTAGTTAAAGGAGCTAGTAAGGGAGAAGGTTTAGGTAATAAATTTTTGTCTAACATAAGAGAGACTGATGCAATAATCCATGTTTTAAGATGCTTTGATGATCCAAACATTATTCATGTAGATGGAAAAATTAACCCTCTCTCTGACAAAGAGGTTGTTGAATATGAATTAATTCTTAAGGACATAGAGATAGTTGATAAAAGATTGGATAAAATCAAAAAAACCTTAAGATCTGGAAGCGGTGAATCTAAAAAGGAAATTGAAGTATTAGAAGATGTCAAATTGCAACTTGAAAATATTTCTGTAGCTAGAAGTGATTATTCTGATGACCAGTTTGAAGACTATATTAAACCTCTTGAATTGATTTCTTTTAAGCCAATCCTTTATGTTTGTAATGTTGGAGAAAATGATGTTATATCAGGAAATGATTATGTTGATCAAGTGAGAAAGGAAATCGGCAATAAAGATTCAGAGATAATTATAATATCAGCTAAAATAGAATCTGAAATAAATGAGTTAGATTCTTTTGAAGAGAAAAAAATATTTCTTGATGATCTTGGTCTTGATGATTCTGGTTCTAATAAACTTATAAGAGCTTCTTATAAGTTATTAAATCTACATAGTTATTTTACTGCTGGAGTAAAAGAGGTTAGAGGATGGACAATTAAAATTGGAGATTCTGCCTATGATGCAGCTGGTCAAATTCACACTGATTTTCAGAAAGGTTTTATATGTGCTGAAGTTATTAGTTATAGTGACTACGTTGAATATGGCTCTGAAGCTAAGGTAAAAGAAGCTGGGAAAATGAGATTAGAGGGTAAGGAGTATATAGTATCAGACGGAGACATAATGCACTTTAGGTTTAACATTTAGTATATTTATAAAAATGGCAACCACATCAAATTATACTGAAGAAAATATTAAATCTCTTGATTGGAGAGAACATATTAGACTCCGCCCTGGAATGTATATTGGAAAATCTGGTGACGGATCTTCTCCTGACGATGGTATTTATGTCTTATTAAAGGAGGTTATTGATAATTGTGTTGACGAGTTTGTAATGGGAGAGGGAAAGGTTATTGACATTATAATAAATGATGATTTTGTGTCTGTAAGAGATTTTGGTAGAGGAATTCCTATTGGTAAAGTTGTTGATGTAGTTTCAAAAATGAATACTGGTGGTAAATATGACACAAGAGCATTTAAAAAATCTGTTGGTCTTAATGGAGTTGGTACTAAAGCAGTAAATGCACTTTCTTCATCTTTTATTGTTTCTTCTACAAGAGAAGGTAAAACAAAATCAGCAAATTTTGAACTTGGAATTCTAACCAATGAAGACCTTAATAGTAGTGATGAAAAAAATGGAACTTACGTAGAGTTTAAACCTGATCAGTCGATTTTTAAAAATTACAAGTACAGATTAGAGTACGTAGAAAAGATGATCAAATTTTACGTTTACTTAAATCCTGGATTAACTATAAAACTTAATGGAAATAAATTTAAATCTGACTCTGGGCTGAAAGATTTAATTGAAGATCAGTCTAATAGTCTAGATTTCTTATATCCTATAATTCATTTAAGAGGTGATGACATAGAGGTTGCGATAACCCATTCTAGAACTCAATATAGTGAGGAGTATTATTCTTTTGTCAATGGACAATATACTGTTCAGGGAGGAACACATCAAACGGCATTTAGAGAAGCATTTGTTAAAACAATTAGAGAGTATTTTGGTAAAAATTATGAAACTTCAGATATAAGGAAATCTATAATTTCTGCTGTAAGTATCAAGGTTATGGAACCTGTTTTTGAATCTCAAACTAAAACAAAGCTTGGTTCAACAGAGATGGGCAAAGGTTTGAAATCTGTTAGAGTTTTTATAAATGATTTTGTCAAAGAAAAACTAGATAATTATTTACACAAGAACACAGAGATCGCGAAGTCAATTCAGAATAAGATAATACAGGCTGAGAGAGAAAGAAAGGAATTGTCTGGAATTAGAAAACTAGCAAGAGATAGAGCAAAAAAAGCAAGTCTTCACAATAAAAAATTAAGAGATTGTAGAGTTCATTTAAATGAATTAAAAAAAGACAAAAGACTTGAATCTACAATTTTTATAACAGAAGGAGATTCTGCATCTGGTTCAATTACTAAGTCCAGAGATGTTAATACCCAAGCTGTATTTAGCTTAAGAGGAAAGCCGCTTAATTCATTTGGAATGACTAAAAAAATAGTTTACGAAAATGAGGAGTTTAATTTACTTCAGGCAGCTTTAAATATTGAGAATAGCATGGAAGATCTTAGGTATAACAACATTGTAATAGCTACCGATGCTGATGTTGATGGAATGCACATTAGATTACTAATCATTACTTTCTTTTTACAGTTTTATCCAGAGTTATTAAAGAATGGTCATTTATATATTTTACAAACTCCAATATTTAGGGTAAGAAATAAAGAAAAAACACATTATTGTTATAGTGAGGCAGAAAAAAATGAAATCTTAAATTCCTCTAAAGGTAAATTTGAAATTACTAGATTTAAGGGATTGGGTGAAATTTCTCCAAATGAATTTAAAAATTTTATAGGTGATGATATCAAATTAGATCCTGTAATCATTGATACATCTACAACTGTTGAGGAGCTCCTAAAGTTTTATATGGGAAAGAATACTCCTGATAGACAACAGTTCATCATAGACAACTTAAAGGTTGAATTAGATATTATAAATGACAATTTGAATGATTGAAAGTGAGGAAAATATAAATAATGAAGATTCTAACTCTCTGATAAAAGTAGGAGGGATGTATAAAGAATGGTTTCTTGACTACGCATCCTATGTTATACTAGAAAGAGCTGTTCCTGACTTAATGGATGGTTTGAAGCCAGTTCAAAGGAGAATTCTACATTCAATGTTTGATCTTGAAGATGGAAGATATAATAAAGTAGCTAACGTTGTAGGACATACTATGCAATACCACCCTCATGGTGATGCTAGTATTTCAGATGCAATGGTTCAAGTTGGTCAAAAAGAACTTCTTATTGATATGCAGGGGAATTGGGGGAATATATATACTGGCGATAAGGCCGCAGCTTCAAGATATATCGAAGCAAGGTTATCAAAATTTGCTCTTGAGGTAGTATTTAACCCTAAAACTACTAATTGGCAACTATCATATGACGGACGAAAGAAAGAGCCTATTCATTTACCAGTTAAATTCCCTTTGTTACTAGCTCAAGGAGCAGAGGGTATTGCAGTTGGCTTATCTACTAAAATTTTACCTCATAATTTTAATGAATTGATTGATGGTAGTGTAAAATACCTGAAGGGAAAGAGTTTTAAACTTTATCCTGATTTCCAAACAGGAGGTAGTATAGATATAAAGAATTACAACGACGGTAATAGGGGTGGTAAGGTTAAAGTAAGAGCCTTAGTGGAAAAGTATGATAAGAATATTATCATAATTAAAGAAATTCCATATGGAACTACTACTGCCTCATTGATTGAATCTGTTATAAAAGCATCTGAAAAAGGAAAGTTAAAAATTAAAAAAATTGAAGATAATACATCTTCTGATGTTGAGGTACTAGTTTATTTGCCTTCAGGCTCTTCAATGCAAAAAAGTATAGATTCTCTTTATGCATTTACACAGTGTGAGGTTTCCATATCTCCTTTATGCTGTATAATTTCAGATAATAAACCTCAATTTTTAGGAGTTAAGGAAATACTCAAAATATCTACAGATAACACTAAAAACTTATTAAAGAAAGAATTAGAAATTCAATTAAATGAACTTGAAAGTCAGTGGCATACAATTTCACTTGAGAGGATTTTTATTGAAAATAGAATTTATAGAGATATTGAAGAAAAAACAACTTGGGATGAAGTTATATCTACTATTGATAAAGGTTTAAATCCATTTAAAAAGAGCCTAAAGAGAGAGGTGACTGTTGATGATATAAAAAAATTAACTGAAATCCCAATAAGAAAAATTTCGAAATTTGATCTTAATAAGGTTAAAGAGAAGCTTAATAATATCGAGGTTACTATTGAAGAGGTTAAAAACAACTTAAATCACATAGTTGATTATACAATTCAATATTTCAGTCATCTCAAAAAACATTATGGTAAGGAAAGAAAAAGAAGAACTATAATTGAAGAGTTTGATGATCTAGACAAAAAGAAAATTTCAATTAAAAATCAAAAATTATACGTTAACAAAGAAGAAGGTTTTATAGGGACAGGTCTTAAAAAGGATGATTTTGTTTCTGATTGTTCAGACTTAGATGATGTAATTGTATTTACTAAAGAAGGTATAATGAAAGTAGTAAGAGTTGATAGTAAGGTTTTTATAGGTAAAGATATTCTGCACGTATCATTATTTAATTCAGAAAGTAAAGAGAAAACTTACAACTTAATATATACTGATGGTAAGAATGGCACCTCTTATATGAAAAGATTTAAAGTCTCTGGTGTAATTCGAGATAAAGAGTATAATCTAACTCAAGGTAAAGATTTCTCTAAAGTTCTTTATTTCAGTGTTAATAATGAAAACGAAGCTGATTGTGTGACTGTCTACTTAAGAAAAAAACCATCGTTAAGAAAAGATAAATTCGAGCAAGATTTTGCTGATTTAATTATTAAAGGTAGAGATTCAAAGGGTAATATTGTAACAAAAGACTCTATCAGGAAAATTTCTTATAAGTCTAAAGGATCAAATTCTAATTCTGAGAGTACTAAAAAAATTGATCAAATTGAAGTTAAAGATGAACAACAAGTTTCAGATGAATCCGATGAAACCCAGACAAAGCTTAATTTTTAAGAAGAGATATGAAAAAAATTAGTTGGGTAAACAAAGTAATAATCATTTGTACAATCATAGTAGTGATATGTCTTGTATACATTCAATTTAAATAGAGATATGATAATTAAATTTTTTAAATCTTTGATGGCAAGAAAAAAAAGAAATG
>JAQXBP010000087.1:0-13645 GCA_029252345.1 Flavobacteriaceae bacterium
GGCACAAATGAGATAAATAGAATGCTTATTATAGGAATGTTACTTAAAAAAGCAATGAAAGGAAGTCTTGATATAATGACACCTTACCAAGATATTTTAAATAACAAAACTTTATGCATAAATGAAAACTCAGAAGTATTGAAAGATGAGACTATTTTAGTTGAAAATATTAAAAGAATCTTCTTACTATTATTAGGTAAAGCATTTGAGAAATATGGTGCAGAAATTGATAAAAATCAGCAAGTTCTTCTAAGTTTATCTGACTTAGCAATTGAGGCTTATCTATCTGAATCTACTCTAAAAAGAACAATTAAAAATATTGAAAGAAGCTCAGAGAAAGATCAATCTGATCAAATAAATATGACTAGATTATATATTTATGAAGCCACTCAAATAGTTCAAAAAAAATCAAGAGATGTTATAAATAGTATAATTAGCTCTCAGGATCAAGATGAACTTTATTCATCAATTCTAGAAAAACTACACTACTCTGAAAATCCAAATATTTTTGATTTAAAAACAAGAATTGCTAATAAAATAATATCAGAAAATAAATACTGTTTCTAGTGACTAAATTATTCAATTGTATCGCTTTATCACTCTTTATTTGGTTGCCAAATATAAATGCACAAGATTCAATGCTTTATGATATAATTGATGAAGTTTCATCTAAAAGAATAGAAAAAGATATTACTAAATTAGTTTCCTTTGGTACAAGACATTCATTAAGCGATACATTATCCAAAACAAGAGGAATTGGAGCTGCTAGAAGGTGGATTAAAAAAGAATTTGAGGCAATTTCTAGCGAATGCAATAACTGTTTAGAAGTTTTCTACGAAAAAAGCTATGTTACGGAAGGGGATAGAATTATTTTTCCGACCTGGATTTATAACGTGGTAGCTATACAAAGAGGTACAAAAAACCCCAATAGGTTTATTATAATGAGTGGAGATATTGATTCTAGAATATCAGACCCAACAAATTACAAAGATGATTCGCCTGGTGCAAATGATAATGCTAGTGGAATGGCTGGTACAATTGAAGCTGCTAGAATTTTATCTAACTATGAATTTGAAAATAGTATTATCTATGTTGGATTAAGTGGAGAAGAACAAGGATTATTTGGAGGTAGAAGCCTAGCAAAATATGCCAAGAAAAATGATTGGGATGTAATAGGGATACTAAATAACGATATGATTGGAAACATAGAAGGTGTAGATGGCGTAATTGATAATAGAAGTTTTAGAATTTTTTCAGAGCCATTTTTTTTCAACTCAAAATATTCTAGTGACTTGAATATGAGAACAGGTGGAGGAGAAAACGATGGTGCTTCAAGACAATTAGCAAGACATGTTCATAAAACAGTCAAAAAATTTATGCCTGAACTTAACCCTATAATGATTTACAGATTGGATAGATTTGGAAGAGGTGGTCACCACAGACCTTTTAATGATGAAGGTATTGCAGGAATTAGAATTATGGAAGCTCATGAAAATTATAATCGACAGCATAATGATATCCGTATTGAAAATGGAATAAAATATGGTGATGTTTTATCAGGAGTAAATTTTGATTATGCGGCTAAATTAACTGCAGTAAATGCAATTTCATTAGCAACCTTAGCATCCTCACCAAGACCTCCAAAAAATATAAAGATTGGAGGGATAGTAGAGCCGAGTGTTAAATTTAAATGGGAACATCCAGATGACAAATCCATAAAAGGATATAAAATATATTGGAGAGAAACGACCTCATCAACATGGGATAATAGTAGGTTAATAGATAAAATTGACAATTATACTCTTGAGGGTATTGTTATTGACAACTTTATTTTTGGAATCTCAACAGTTAACCAAAAGGGATTTGAAAGTCTAGTCTCTTTTCCACAAGGAACTTTTAGAGATTAATCAAATAAATCCTTTCTCTTTCATCCATTCATCATTATAAATCTTACCAATGTATCTACTTCCAGAATCATGGAGCAGTGCAACTACAACTTCATTTTCTTTAAAATTGTTTTGTAATTGAATAATTCCTGCAATTGCAGCACCACAAGAATTACCAGCAAAAATACCTTCTTCCCTTGCTAACTTTCTTGTATATAAAGCAGCATCTTTATCCGTAACTTTTTCAAAATGATCAATTACATCAAAATCAACATTTTTAGGAAGAATATCCTCTCCTATACCCTCAGTTGAATAAGGATATATTTCATTTTCATCAAAAATTCCTGTTTCATGATATTTCTTAAAAACTGATCCATAAGTATCAATTCCCCAAATTTTTACATTTGGGTTTTGTTCTTTTAAAAATTTACCAACACCTGAGATTGTTCCACCAGTTCCAACACCAACTACAAAATGATCAATTTTGCCATTAGTTTGCTCCCATATTTCTGGTCCAGTTGATTCATAATGAGCAATAGCATTTGAAGGATTATCATATTGATTTACATACCATGAGTTTATTGTTTCTTCTGATATTCTTTTTGAAACTGAATAATATGACCTAGGATCACTTGCTTCTACATTTGTTGGACATACAACAACCTCAGCTCCCATAGCTCTTAAAACATCAAACTTTTCTTTAGATTGCTTGTCATTAGAAACACATATTAACTTATAGCCTTTAATTATAGAAGCTAAAGCAAGTCCCATACCTGTATTACCAGAAGTTCCTTCTACTATTGTCCCACCAGGTTTTAATCTTCCGTCTTTTTCAGCATCTTCAATCATTTTCACCGCCATTCTGTCTTTCACAGAATTACCTGGATTAAAACTCTCTACCTTAACAAATACTTCAGAATTAATTGATCTAGTTGTTTTATTCAATTTAATTAATGGAGTATTTCCTATAGTCTCTAGAATGTTTTTAAAATATCTCATTTATGAATTTATGTTAAGTTTAGGAGTGAATTTTGTTATTGATACAAATGTAATTGATAAAACAATGAAGCTAATTATTGCAAATATAAGATTCAATAAAATTATATATGTAGGTTCTAAAATAAAAGGAATAGATTCTACATAGTAATCACTTGGATTTAGCTTTATAAAACCATAAGTGTTTTGAATTATAGAAACTAATAAAAATATAATATTTGCAGGAATCATTCCTTTTAAAATAATCTCAATTCCTTGGTAAACAAATATTTTACTTAATGATTTATTTGTTGAGCCCATCGAAGTCATAATACCAATCATTTTTATCCTCTCAAAGATTAAAATAAACAGTGAAATAATTACACTAATAATAGCGACTAAAATCATTAATGAAGTGATTAAAATTATATTAAAATCAAAAATTGAAATCCAATTAAAAATATTATCATATTTAGTTTCTATAGATTTGATAGACAAGTTATTATTTTCAAAGGATTTAAGTGAAGATATTGACTCCTCAATACTTGGAATTTTTGATTTTTCATTTATTGATATTTCGATAGTGGCATACTCATTATTATTCCATTTAAAAATATTTTGAAGTGTTTGTGAATTTCCTATTATGTAATTGTTATCGAAATCTGGGAAATCTGTATCGAAAATATGAGTAATAATATAAGATCTTAAGTTAGGTATCCTCTGGTTGTTGTCAATTTGAAAATAAAGAGTAAGACTCTGCCCTTCTTTAATTCCTAGTTTATCGGATAAAGATTTTGAAATTATTATTTCTTTATCTGTAAGGTTAGATAAAGTATTGTTACCTAAAATAAATTTGTTAAAATTATCAAAGCTATAACCATCATTTACACCTCTAAAAATTACAGTTTCAAAAGAATTGTTCTTTGAAATTAAGGTGGGTTTTTCGATTATATTTTCAAATTTAAGACTTGGAAATGCTGCTTTTATTTCATTATCTAGTGATTGAAAATTATCTATTTTTTCTGATGCAATTCCACGAGAATTATTTTCATATGTTGAAATAGTAATATCAGCACTTAAGCTATATAACTTTTCTTTTATTGCAGACTGTAGTCCTTTACCAATAGAAATAGCAGATAAGGAAACAAACACTCCGAGAAAGACTGAGATAACTGCAATTTTTATTATACGAGATGATATATTACTTTTATCATTACTAGATCTTAATTTTCTGTATATGAAAAAAGGCAAATTCAAATTAAATATTTTACTCAAAAATACACTTTTATTTATACTCATTTATACTCCAGTACTAAGTGTTTCATCTCAAGATATTATTCCAGGATCTGAAATGATGGACTTATATATAGAAAAGTTAGTTAATAAAAAAATTGCAGTAATAGCAAATAATACAAGTACAGTAAGATCAAAAAATTCCAGTATTCATTTAATTGATACACTTATAAAAAGAGGCATTAAAATAAATAAAATATTTAGTCCTGAACATGGTTTTCTTGGAGATAAAGATGATGGTGAAAAAATAGAAAATGGATTTTATAAATCGATAAAAGTTTTGTCTTTATATGGAAAAAATAGAAAAATTAATGATAACGATATTAAGGATATTGATGTATTAATATTTGATATACAAGATGTTGGTGTTAGATTTTATACTTATTTGTCTACTCTCCATTATGCAATGGAATCTGTATCTAGGACAAATAAAAAATTAATAATTTTAGATAGACCTAACCCCAACTCATTTTATATAGATGGGCCAATTTTAGATTTAAAGAATAAAAGCTTTATTGGATTACACCCTGTACCAATAGTATACGGAATGACAATTGGAGAATATGGTAAAATGATTAATGGTGAAGGTTGGCTTGATAGAGGTTTAAAGGCTAACCTAGAGGTCATTAGAATTGAAAACTATAATCATAGATCTAAATATGAACCCATTATAAGACCTTCTCCTAACCTGCCAAATCTACAATCAATATATTTATATCCAAGTTTAGCTTTTCTTGAAAAGACTGAGGTGAGTGTTGGGAGAGGAACTAAAACTCAATTTCAAATATATGGTCATCCAGACTTTGATGAAGAATTCAGCTTTATTCCACAAGCAAATTTTGGAAGTCAAAATCCAAAATTAAAAGGCATTAAATCAAATGGAGAGGATCTAAGAAATTATAAGACAAAAAATAGAATTGAACTAAAATGGCTTATAAGATCTTACAATCAATTTAAGAATAAAAATAAATTTTTTAGAAGTGATTTTGATAAATTAGCAGGGTCGTCAAGTCTTAAAAAACAAATTATAGAGGGTGTTAGTGAATCAGAAATTAGAGACTCATGGAAAGACGATCTTGAAATTTTTAAAAAAATTAGAAAAAAATATTTACTATATTGAATTTATATGACAAAATTATCTCCTTTTCATCTTGCAATCCCAGTAAAAAATTTATCAGAATCTAAAAATTTTTACCAAAACACTTTAGGTTGTAAACAGGGAAGAGAATCTAATGAATGGGCTGATTATGATTTTTTTGGTCATCAATTAGTAATCCATGTGGATCCTAATCATAAAGGAAAAAACCATCATAATGAAGTTGATGGTAAATCTGTTCCAATTCCCCATTTTGGAGTTGTAATTCCTTGGAATGACTTTGATAAATTTGCAAAGTCTTTAACTGAAAATAAAATCCATTTTATAATAGAGCCATACATAAGGTTTGAAGGACTTCCAGGAGAACAAAAGACGATGTTTTTTTATGATAATTCAGGAAATGCATTAGAATTTAAATCATTTAAAGATATTAGTATGTTATTCTCAACTAAAATATAATTATGCTTAAAATAGGATCTAAAATATTTGATGGAATCTTTTCAGAAGTAAACAGAAGAAAGATTGAAAACTTTACAATTTGGTCTGCTACAGTTGGATTCATTTTCCACTTATCTCTAGTGTTACTAAACAATTATTCTATCATTAATATTGGAAATGAAAGTTTATTACTTACAAACCCAATATCTGCAATTTATACTCCATTCTCAATAATTTTATATTATGAAATTTTCTTATTAATATTTTATTTACCAAGATCATTTACAACTTCAATTCTTAAGCAGTTTGAGATTATTTCTCTAATAATTATAAGAAGAATTTTTTATGATATCCCTAAACTTAATTTAGACTCAAATGACTGGTTTCAGAATCCAGATAATCTTCAAATCACTTATGATCTTATTTCAATTCTAATACTTTTCTTTTTAATCTATTTATTCAATTTTGTAAAATCTAAAATAGAGAATAGAAAAGGGATTAAAAATATTGATAGATTTATAGATTCTAAAAAAATCATAAGTGTAATATTAATACCTGTTATGATAATCCTATTTATTATAGGGTTATATAACTTATTTTCTATTGGTCAGAGTTCTGATTTCGCCAGTTCTTTCTATTATGTTAATGAAGTGTTTTATAATACATTTTTTTCAATCCTAATAATTGCTGATGTATTTATATTACTTCTCTCTTTCTTATATACGGAGAGATATAGTCAAATTATGAGAAATACAGGCTTTATAATATGTACAATACTTATTAGACTATCCTTCTCTTCTTCAGGACTTACTAATTTATTATTAATAATATCTAGTGTACTCTTTGGACTTCTAATTTTGAAGATTTACAGTTTAATGAATAAAATAGAATAATTAATCAGACAGAGAACAAGCCTTCAAAGTGTTTTTTAATAGCATTGCAATTGTCATTGGGCCTACACCTCCTGGAACAGGAGTAATAAAACCTACCCTACTTGAAACACTATTAAAATCTACATCACCAGCAATCCTATAACCCTTGTGAGATGAAGAATCATCCACTCTAGTTATACCTACATCAATAATTGTTGAATCTTTTTTTATCATATTGCCCTTTATAAATTCAGGTTTACCTATAGCAGAAATAATTAAATCAGAGTCTAGACATAATTCCTCTAAATTACTTGTCCTGCTGTGTGCAACAGTTACAGTTGAATTTCCAAAAATTTTATTTTGACTAAGTAGAATACTTATAGGCCTCCCCACTATTTGACTTCTTCCTATTACAAGGCATTTTTTTCCCTCAGTTTGAATTTTAGATCTTTCAATTAACTCAATAATACCAGCTGGAGTAGCAGGTAAAAATGTATCTATTCCAAGAGCCATTTTTCCGTAATTAATAGGATGAAAGCCATCAACATCTTTAAAAGGATCTACTTGACTTAAAATTTTTTCTTGATTTATATTTTTAGGTAATGGTAACTGAACTATAAAACCATCAATATCATCATTATTATTAATTTTTTGAATCTCATCAATTAGATCATTTTCTGAAATAGAATCATCATACTTAAAAAGTGAAGATTTGAAACCTACTCTTTCACACGCCTTTATTTTACTATTAACATAAGTTTGACTTGGACCATCATCTCCAACTAAAATTGCAGCTAAATGGGGAATTTTTAAATTATTTTTTACCCTATTTTCAACAGATGCTTTAATTTCATCTAAGACTTCAATAGAAACTTTTTTTCCATCTATAATTTTCATTGAGTTATTTTTTCAAATATACATATTGCATTAATTAATCTATTTTTTATGACTATACATTTTTTCAATAACTATAACATGAGGAAATGTAATAGCAGCAAGAAAAGTAAAAATAATTTGCAATAAATTAATTTTTTCTAAATCAACATAAAGGTAAAAAATCAATAAAAAAATAAGGGCTAGAATAAAATAAGGCATTGAACTTCTAATATATTTCTTGATACTAGTAGGTTTATCATTATTATAAATAAACTTGACTTGATCTTTAATAGATAAAATACTATGGAAAAAAATAAAATAAATAGCAAACCCAAATATTAAAGTAGAATATAGTGTTAGTATAAATAATAATATAAAGAATGTGAATTCACTGATGAAATGCTTTCTTAAGATCTTATTATAAATCAATAAAAAAGAATAAATAATTGCTGTTGTAAACAATGATATCGTTAAATATGAATAATTAATAGGTAATAAGGTAAATGATACTAAAACTTCATTCACTAATAATAGATTGTTCATGAATATTATTATAAAAAAAATTAATCCATGAGATAGAATTAGAAATAATTTGATTTTGGAAGGAACATTAGTGTCTGAAAGGTTTACCTCCCAATGCTGTTCACCAAAATGATATACAGAAACAGCTATAAACGCTAACAAAGCAAGTGAAGGAATTACATAAAAAAAAGCAAAACCAATAAATACTATTGCTAAATAATAAAAAAACAATAAAAATTGATTATTACTAGTTTTATTAATTGAGTATTTTTTTATTATCAACAGGTCATTAGCACCATGAATAACACCAATGGATAAAATTAGTATAAAACCTAAAATATTTTCATAAATATCTGAAATTAAATAACTTACAACTATAGAAGTTAAAATTATTGACATTCTTGATATGGTAATTTTATTCATAAAACGTTGAAATATTGATAAAAAAAGATATGATTTTTTTTCAAATAATCTTTTTTTAATCCATTATTTTATTTAATTTACTTTTCATAAACAATAATTAATTTAATTATGGAAAATTTATTAAGTATTTTACCAGTATTAGCTACTGATTTAAGCTTGACAGATTTCACTTTTTGGATTGGATTTGCAGCAATGTTTGCAGCAACTCTTTTCTTCTTCAGTGCTATGAATTTAGTTGCTGATAAGTGGAAAACTTCAATGCTAGTTTCAGCTCTTATTACTGCTATTGCAGCTCTTCATTATTATTATATGAGAAATGCTGCTATGGAAGGCGACATAACAACTGCCTACAGATATGTAGATTGGATCTTAACTGTACCACTAATGTGTGTTGAGTTTTATCTAATTTTAAAGCCATCAGGTGCTACAAAAAGTCTGTTATGGAAGTTGATTGGTCTTTCAGTCATAATGCTTGTTACTGGATACTTCGGTGAAGCAGGTATTGGACCACTAGACGCTCAGTTATGGGGTCTTGCTTCAGGTTTAGCATATTTTGCTATTGTTGCTGAAGTTATGTTTGGTGGCGCATCAAAACTTGCTAAATCAGCAGGAGGAAATGTTGAAAGCGCACATAAAATGTTATGTAAGTTCGTACTTATAGGTTGGGCTATTTATCCAATAGGATATATGGCTGGAACTGACGGATGGTATAGTGGTATCTTTAGTGGCCTTGCTGGTCAAATGGATGTTATCTATAACGTTGGTGATGCAGTTAACAAAATCGGTTTCGGTCTTGTTGTGTATAACCTTGCTGTATCTAAGTAATTTACATTCAGATAATTTAAAAGTCACCTTCGGGTGACTTTTTTTTTACATTCTATCTGGCAAATCAATCCCCAAGAGTTCACAAGCAGATTCAATAATATGACTTGTTTTTTGGGAAATACTTAAACGAACCGAAGTAGATTCTTTAGTTTCAGAGTTTAGTATATGGTAATTTTGATAAAGTGAATTATAATTTCTGACTAAATCATATAGATAATTAGCAATTAATGCAGGTGAAAGTTCTTTATAGGAAGTAATAATTACTGAAGGGTATTCATAAATAGTTTTAATAACTTCTTTCTCTTTCTCATTAAGTTTATAATTCTTATCAATTAGTATGTCTTTATTTACTTTTTTTAATATTGATTGAATTCTTACATAAGCATACTGAATAAAAGGACCAGTGTTCCCACTTAAATCAATTGATTCTTCGGGATTAAATAAAATATTCTTCTTAGGATCAACCTTTAAAATATAGTATTTAAGGGCACCCAATGCTATCTTTTTATATTCATCAAAATCTAAAGTTTCATTATTTGATTTATACTTATCTAAACTCTCAGTAGTATGTTTAACAGTGTTAATTAAATCATAGATTAAATCATCTGCATCAACAACAGTACCCTCTCTACTTTTCATTTTTCCTGAAGGTAGATCTACCATTCCATAACTTAGATGAAATAAGTTTTCAGCCCAATCATATCCTAATTTATTTAAGATTTTAAAAAGCACTTTAAAATGATAATCTTGCTCATTACCAACAGTATATATCATACCTCTTACATTAGAATTATCAGCAATTCTTTGAACTGCAGTTCCTAAATCTTGAGTCATATACACAGAGGTTCCATCAGATCTTAATAGAAGTTTTTCATCAAGACCTTCTTTATCAAGGTTTATCCAGACAGAAGAGTCTTCTCTTTCATATAACACACCTTTTTTAAGACCATCCTCCATAATGTTCTTGCCTAAAAGATAGGTCTCGCTTTCATAGTAGTTTTTATCAAAGGAAACACCCAATAAACTGTAAGTTTTATCAAAACCATCATATACCCAATCATTCATCATTTTCCAAATACGTCTGGTCTCTTTATTATTATTTTCCCAATTCATTAACTCCTTTTTAGCAGCTTTCATTATCTCAGTATTTTCTGAAGCAATATCCTTATCCATTCCAGAGTCAATTAGTTGACTCATTTGATTTTTATGAACTCTATCAAACATTATATAATAATCACCAACAAATTTATCTCCTTTAGTCTTTTCTGATTCAGGAGTAGCTCCTTCTGCAAATTGTTTCCAAGCAACCATAGATTTACATATATGAATACCACGATCGTTTATTATTTGAACCTTTTGAACTTTCTTACCATTTGCTTCTAAAATTTTAGAAATTGAATAACCTAAAAGATTATTTCTTATATGACCTAAGTGAAGAGGTTTGTTTGTGTTAGGAGATGAAAACTCTACAATATAAGTATCATTAGTACTTTCAACTTTTCCAAAATCTAAATCATCTTTAATAGTCTCAATAAAATCTAGATAATATGCATCGGAGACTGAAAGGTTTAAAAACCCTCCTACTATATTGAAATCAATAAGATAAATTGAGTTTTTGATTAAACTATCACCGAGTATTTTACCTATTTGCGAAATTTGATCTTTATTGATCAACTTAAAAAAAGGAAAAAGAACTATTGTAATGTCACCATCAAAGTCTTTTTTAGTATTTTGAATTTCAATTTTTTCAACTTTAATGTCATAATTTTTAAATAAAAAATTAGAAGTTAATTTTGAAATCTCTGATTTGATTTCCATTTATTATTTTATGAAATTTTTCTATGAGTTGGTCCATTGTAAATTTGTCTTGGTCTTCCAATGGGATTATTAGAATCTCTCATTTCTTTCCACTGAGCAATCCATCCTGGAATTCTTCCTAAAGCAAACATTACAGTAAACATATCTGTTGGAATACCTAAAGCTCGATATATAATACCTGAATAGAAATCAACGTTAGGGTATAGTTTTTTTTGAATAAAGTACTCATCATTTAAAGCCTTTTCTTCAATTGATTTAGCAATATCTAAAATAGGATCTTCAATTCCTAAATCATTTAAAACTTGGTCCGCAGCTTTTTTAATAATTTTAGCTCTTGGATCAAAGTTTTTATAAACTCTATGGCCAAACCCCATTAATCTGAAAGGATCTGACTTATCTTTAGCTTTATTAAGATACTTATCAATATCTGAGTTATCATTCTTTATAAGCTCTAGCATTTCAATTACAGCCTGATTTGCACCTCCATGAAGTCTTCCCCATAAAGCAGATATTCCAGCTGAAATAGACGCATATAATCCAGCATATGAAGATCCAACTATTCTTACTGTTGATGTTGAACAGTTTTGTTCATGGTCAGCATGAAGAATTAAAAGAGTATTAAGCGCATTAACTATAATATCATTTTGAATATACTCTTGATTAGGTTTAGCAAACATCATATATGCAATATTTTCTGTGTAAGAAAGATTATTATTACTGTAATTTAATGGTAAACCTTTAATCTTTCTGAGTGTCCAAGATGACATAATTGGAAATTTTGCAAGTAGACGAACTGTTGATAAATACATTTTATCATCTGCAGTAACACCTTCTTTATCATTTAGAGAAATTTTTGTCTCGTTTTGAGGATTAAATGCTATTAGTGCTGATGTTAAAGAAGACAGAACACCCATTGGATGAGCAGATTTAGGAAAACTCTTGAAAATTTGTTTTAAATCTTCATCAACAAGCGACTCTTCTCTTATATCATTTTGAAATTTTTCAATTTGGTCTCTAGTTGGAAGATCTCCAAAAATCAAAAGATAAGTTACCTCTAGAAATGATTTTTTTTGACATAATTCTTCAACTGAATAACCTCTATATCTTAGAATACCATTTTCACCATCAAGATAAGTTATATTGCTTATACAGTGACCTGTATTCTTATATCCAGGATCATATGTAATTAGTCCAACTTCTGATCTCAAATTCTTAATGTCAATAGCCTCCTCATTCTCTGAGCCAGTTAATACGGGAAAGGTAAAGGACTTACCGTTAAATTCAATTTTTGCAGACTTATCCATTAATAAAGTGTTTATGCAAATTTAGATTACCTGTAGTTAAGAAAAAAATTAAATAAAATTTATATTTCTAAAGGTTTAGATTAAAAGCACTTTTTCCTGGATATTTAGATTTAATACCTAATTCTTCTTCAATCCTGAGTAATTGGTTATACTTTGACATTCTATCACTTCTTGACATTGAACCAGTTTTTATTTGACCTGTATTAAAAGCAACACTTAAATCTGCTATTGTAGAATCCTCAGTTTCTCCAGATCTATGTGAAATAACAGAGGTGAAATTATTTTCTGCTGCTAGGTTTATTGCAGAAATTGTTTCTGTCAACGAACCAACTTGATTAAACTTAATCAAAATAGAATTTCCAATTTTTTCATTGATTCCTTTTGATAACCTTGATATATCAGTAACGAAAAGATCATCACCAACTAGTTGAACTTTATCACCAATCTTATCTGTTAATAACTTCCAACCTTCCCAATCATCCTCATCCATACCGTCCTCGATTGATATTATCGGGTAATTATTAACAAGATCAGTTAAATATTCAGCATTTTGCTTAGAACTTAATTCTTTACCTTCACCTTTATAGTTATAGATACCATCTGAAAAATATTCAGATGCTGCACAATCTAGCGCCAGATAAACGTCTTCTCCAGGCTTATAGCCTGCTTTTTCAATTGACGACATTATGAAATTTAGAGCATCTTTCGTGGAATTTAAATTTGGTGCAAAACCACCTTCATCTCCAACCCCAGTATTATGACCAGCATTTGAAAGCTCTTTTTTAAGGGTGTGAAAAATTTCTGCACCCATTTGTATGGCGTGTGAAATATTTTTCGCGGATACTGGCATGATCATAAATTCTTGTATATCGATTGGATTATCAGCATGTTCACCACCATTGATAATGTTCATCATTGGTACTGGAAGGGTTCGAGCTGACGTTCCCCCAATATATCTATATAAAGGTTGGCTAGAAAAATCAGCTGCCGCTTTTGCAATTGCCAAGGACACGCCTAAAATTGCATTTGCACCCAGTCGTGATTTATTACTGGTCCCATCTAATTCAATCATTGCTTCATCAAGTTCAACTTGTTCTAGGGCGTCGGCTCCGACAAGTGCATCAGCAATTTCACCGTTCACAAATTCAACTGCCTGCAATACACCTTTCCCAAAATATCGCGACTTATCACCATCTCTAAGTTCGACTGCTTCATGAGCGCCTGTTGAAGCTCCTGATGGTACAGCAGCTCTGCCAAGTGTCCCATCTTCAAGTATTACATCAACTTCAACTGTGGGATTCCCACGACTATCTAATA
>JAQXBP010000088.1:0-64246 GCA_029252345.1 Flavobacteriaceae bacterium
TTTAAGTTTATGGTATGCTAAAAATCTTTTATTTAAATAATCACATTCATCGAGTAAAACTCCATACTTCACATTACAGCCATTAGACTTAAGTTTTTCAATACCTCCTCCTTCAACCAAGCTATTAGGGTCCCTTGAGCCGATAATTACATTTTGAATTTTATGTTTAATAATTAGATCAGTGCATGGTGGTGTTTTTCCAAAGTGATTACATGGTTCCAGATTAACATAAAGTGTAGACTCTACAAGAAGATCTTTATTATCAACACTATTTATCGCATTTACTTCAGCATGTTTATCACCATATATTTTATGAGAACCTTCTCCTATAATTTTATTTTCATGAACTATTACACAACCCACTAATGGGTTAGGATAGGTATTACCTGTTTCTTTTGATGCAATTTCAATACACCTTTTCATATATTTTATATTATACTCCATGATCACTAATAAAATTAGAATTGTAAATTTAAGGCAAAAAGCTTAACTATGTTGATAAGACCTATCAATGAATCTGATAACAAATCTCTATCAATTATACTTAGAGAAGTATTAATTGAAATGCAGATTCCAAAAAAAGGATCTGCATATGAAGATCCTGAGTTAGATAATATGTTTTTGACTTATCAATTACCTAAGTCAAAATACTTTGTAGTAGAGGAGAGAGGTATGGTACTAGGTGGTGCAGGAATAAGCCCTTTAAAAGAAGGTGACGAAAATATTTGTGAACTTCAAAAAATGTATTTTCATAAATCTCTCAGGGGAAGAGGAATAGGTGATCAAATGATACAAATTTGTATAGGTTTTGCTATTGAGGCTGGTTTTAAAAAATGCTATATAGAAACAATGCCTAACATGCTTAAAGCTCAAAAACTATATTTAAAAAAGGGATTTAAATATATAGATAGCCCTCTTGGAAACACAGGTCATAATGCTTGTCCTGTGTGGTTAATAAAAAATATATGATGACAATTATTGAATTACGAAATATTTACAGAGAGAGACTCAATCTTTCAATCAATGAATGTGATTTTATTTATAAAATAATTTTAAAAGAATTATGTGGGATAGATCCAATTAAAATTGCTTTAGATCCTTTATGTCTAATTAATCAAGATTCAAAAAAAAAAATATTAAAAAGCTTAGACCAAATCTCCAAGAATTACCCTATTGACTATATAATTAATAAAAAAAATTTTTATGGATATGATTATTATGTAAATGAAGATGTCCTAATTCCTAGACCAGAGACAGAAGAGTTGGTTCAATGGGTCCTTGAGGATAACTCAAATAATAATAAATCTAAAAAGCTTATTGATTTATGTTCTGGATCAGGTTGTATTGGAATCACAATCTCTAAAGAGAATAGAAATATAGATGTCACATTATCAGATGTCTCAGAAAAAGCTTTAGAAATTTGTAATAAAAACAAAATTAAACTTAACACTTGTGCTAAAACAGTAAAACTTGATCTTAACTCAAATTTTATATTTCATAATAAATTTGATATAATAGTCTCAAACCCACCTTACCTTAGTACAAATGAAGCAAACGAAATTGGAGAAAATGTTAAATTTGAACCCAAAATCGCATTATTTGCTCCAATTAACAACCCTCTTCATTTTTATAAGAAAATTATTGAGTTTGCATTAATTAATTTAAACAAAAAAGGCCAAATTTATCTGGAAATAAACCCAGTTTTTATTAGAGATTTAAAGCAATTATTATCAGATTTTAATCTAAATGATGTTACCTTTAGAGATGATTTTAGAGGTAAAAAAAGATTAGTTAAAGTATCGTTTTAATATGAGTAGAATTAAATCTAGAATTTTAGAATTAAGAAGTCTTATTAAAGAACATAATCATAATTATTATGATCTTGATAAAAATTTAATTTCTGATTTTGAATATGATAAATTAATTGATGAGTTGATTAGACTTGAAAATCAATACCCTGAATTCCACGATGAAAATTCACCTTCAAAAAGAGTAGGAGGTGGACTTTCAGAAAAGTTTGATTCAGAATCACATATTTTTCCTATGTTTTCTCTTGATAATACTTACTCAGATATTGAGCTTGAAGCCTGGTATAAAAGGATTATTAAGGTTATTGATATAAAAGATTTTGAGTTTTGCTGTGAATTAAAATATGATGGTGCTTCTGTAAACCTTTTATATGAAAATGGAAATCTAGTAAGGGGTCTTACAAGAGGAGATGGCTCCCAGGGTGATAATATTACTAATAATATTAAAACCATCAATTCCATTCCTCTTAAATTAAAAAATAATTCCTTTCCAAATAAATTTGAAATTAGAGGTGAGATAATAATGCCTAAAACCTCATTCAATTCACTCAATAAAAAACGAGAGCAAATGGGACTTCCATTATTTATGAATCCCAGAAATACTGCTTCAGGGAGTATCAAGCTATTAGATTCGAAAGAAGTTGCCAGGCGACCATTAGAATGTTTTCTTTATTCTGTTGTTTCTGAAGATGAACTTATAAATAATCATTCTGAATTATTAAATACAGCCAGAGATATTGGGTTTAACATTCCATCTTATGAAAAGGTTGTTAGTGATCTAGATGGTGTTAAAGAATACATTCAATATTGGGATGAGAATAGGCATAATTTACCATTTGAAATTGATGGGGTAGTATTAAAGGTAAATAGTATTAAATATCAAAATATATTAGGCTTTACGTCTAAATTTCCAAGATGGGCAATTTCTTATAAATTTAAGGCTGAAAACTTAGCTACTAGATTAGAGTCAATTTCATTTAATGTTGGTAGGACCGGAGCTATTACTCCAGTTGCTAACCTCAAGCCTGTTTTGATTTCAGGATCTACTATTAAAAGAGCTTCGCTTCATAGTTATGATCAAATGATTAAGTTTAAACTAAGGTTAAATGATACTGTATTTGTTGAAAAAGGAGGAGAAATAATTCCTAAAATAACAGGAATTGACATTAAGAATCGTGGTCTTGAACAAGATGAAATAGCATTTCCTTTTAATTGTCCAGAGTGTGAAACAGAATTGATAAAACTAGAATCTGAAGCTAACTTTTTTTGTCCAAACAAGAATAATTGTAGACCTCAAGCAATTGGCAGAATTCAACATTTTGCTTCAAGAAAGGCAATGAACATTGACGGTTTGGGTGATGAAACAATAGCACTATTATATGATAAAGGTCACATAGTTGATGTTTCAGATATTTATAACCTAGACTATGAAGCCATATCAAATATTGAGGGTCACGCTAAAAAATCAATCGAAAATCTTAGAAAGGGAATTGAAGAATCTAAGTTGAAATCTTTTCAAAAAGTTTTATATGGCTTGGGGATTAGATATGTTGGAGAGTCTGCTTCTAAGACAATTTTGAAACAAATCAAGTCTATAGATGAACTAATATCCTTAGATATAGAATCACTATCATCAATTGATGAAATTGGTGATAAAACATCATCAAGTATTGTAGATTTTTTTAAAAATAATGAAAATTTGAGCATAGTAAACAGACTTAAATTATCAGGTTTAAATTTCACTAAAGATAAACTAAGTCCAAATTCTTCAAGCCTAGCAAACCTTATATTTGTTATATCTGGTGTTTTTGAAATACACAGTAGAGAAGAGTTGAAAAAAATAATTGAACAAAATGGAGGTAAGATTAGTTCTTCAATTAGCTCTAAGACTAATTATCTTGTTGCTGGAAAAAATGTAGGCCCTTCTAAATTCAACAAAGCAAATGAACTTGAAGTGTCAGTTATTAATGAAATATCATTAATTGACTTAATTTCATAAACTTATATTAAATTTGCCAAAATACTCAAGACTAAATATGTACAGATTTTCTTTATTATTAATTATTCTTTTCATGTCTTCATGCAATGACTATCAGAAATTATTAAATAGTCCTGAGAATGAAGTTGATAAATATACTGCTGCAGAAGAATATTATGATAATGGAGAGTTTAGAAGAGCAAATGCTCTTTTTGAACAAATAATTCCATCCTATAGAGGTAAACCTCAAGGTGAAAGATTAGTTTACTTTTTTGCAAATTCTTTTTTTGAAACAAAAATTTACTACTCTGCTGCTATTCAATTCGAGAATTTCATTAAATCATATCCCAATAGCCAAAGAATTCAGGAAGCTTATTTTATGGAAGCTAAGTCATATTTTATGCTTTCACCACTTTATACTCTTGATCAAGATGATACATTTACAGGTATAGATAAACTACAAGTATTTATTAATAGATTCCCTAACAGTGAATATGTTGCTGAAGCTCTAGACTTAATGGAAGAGTTACAAAATAAATTAGAGAAAAAAGAATTTGAGGTTTCTAAACAATATTTCACTATTAGAGACTTTAACTCTGCTATCAAATCATTAGATAATTTTATAGCAGATAATCCTGGAACAATTTTCAGAGAAGAAGCACTATATTATAGATGGCTATCTCAATATGAGATTGCAGTTAATAGTATAGAGGCTAGAATAATTGAGAGAGTTACTGAGCTAGAAAGATCGTTCAACAACTTTTTAAGATACTACCCTGATACAATTTTCATTGAAGATTTGTCAGATAAAATTAATATAGCAAAACAACTTTTATAAACAAACTAATGAATAAATACAGAAATACTAACGCTGCAAATACAACAAAAACTTACAATAAGCATGAGATCGAAGATCCTACTAATAATATTTATGAGGCAATCTCAATAATTGCTAAAAGGTCAAGTCAAATTAATTCTGAAATTAAAAAGGAACTTCACGATAAACTTGATGAATTTGCTACTCACAACGACAGCTTAGAAGAAATATTTGAAAACAAGGAACAAATTGAAGTTTCTAGGTTCTATGAAAAGCTTCCTAAGCCATATGCAATTGCTGTTCAAGAATGGTTAGATGATAAAATTTACTTCAGAGATACTGATTCTGAAAGTGAGCAATAAACTTCTATAATATGAGTGTTTTAGCTCAGAAAAATATTTTAATAGGAGTTTCAGGAGGAATAGCTGCATACAAGATACCTTTGTTGATAAGGCAACTAACAAAGCTAAACTCTAATGTAAAAGTCGTAATGACTCCATCATCAAAAGAGTTTGTTACACCTCTAACTCTATCAACGGTATCCAAAAATGATGTGTTTTCAGAATTTACTACCAAAAAGAATAATAATCCTTCTTGGAATAATCATGTCGAGCTTGCTGAGTGGGCTGATATTTTTATAATCGCTCCAGCAACATCAAATACAATTTCTTCAATGGCTAACGCTAGGTGTGATAATCTCCTTTTGGCTTGTTTCTTATCATCTAATTGTCCTGTCTTTGTTGCTCCTGCTATGGATCTTGAAATGTTTAAAAACAATCTAAATCAAGAAAACATAAAAAAGTTAAAAAATAATTGCACAGATATTTTACCAGTAGGCACTGGATCTTTAGCAAGTGGTCTTGAGGGTGAGGGTAGGATGCTTGAGCCTAATGAAATAATTGATTATGTGGAAAATAGAATTAAGGAAACACTTCCATTAAAAGATTTGAATTTTTTAATTACAGCTGGGCCAACTCACGAAAAAATTGATCCAGTTAGATATATTGGAAACAGCTCATCTGGTAAAATGGGATATAATCTTGCTCAAAAAGCAGTTGAACTTGGAGCTAATGTTACTTTAATTATTGGCCCTACAAATCTTGTTATGGATCTTAAAAATATTAAAACAATTAGGGTTGAAGACTCTCAAGAAATGTTTAATGAGACAATTACATTATTTGAAGATTCAGATGTAGTAATCTGTTCTGCTGCTATATCTGATTTCAAACCTGTAGAAGTTCAACAAAATAAAATAAAAAAGGAAAAAGGTCTAGATTCAATTAAACTTGAACCTACTATTGATATATTAAAGAAATTAGGTAGTATTAAAACTTCACAATATCTGGTTGGATTTGCTCTTGAGACTGATAATATTATAAAGAATGCAAAAAATAAATTAAAATCAAAAAACCTAGATGCTATAGTCGTTAATAAAATTGATGATTTTAATCCAATTTCAAGTGACTATAATCAAATTGATTTTATAAATTCAACTTTAAAAATAACTTCATTTGACAAAAAGTTAAAGTCTGATGTTTCAGTTGATATTTTAAACCAGATTATAAAAAATGTTAAAGACACTTAAAATTAATAATTATGCTTTAATAGATTCTATTGAAATTTCTTTCGATAGCGGTATGACATCTATTACAGGTGAAACAGGTGCTGGTAAATCAATAATTTTAGGAGGTCTTTCAATGGTTCTTGGTTCTAGAATTGATAATTCAAAAATCATAAATAAGGATAAAAAATGTTTTGTTGAAGCGGTATTTGATCTTAAAGATCTAGATTCAATTGATTTTTTTGCCAATAATGACTTAGATTTTGATGAAATTACAATAATAAGAAGGGAAGTTAATCAAAATGGTAAATCAAGAGCCTTTATTAATGACACCCCAGTCAAACTGGAACTTCTATCAAGTCTAACAAATAAATTAATTGATGTTCATTCACAGTTTAATAATTTAAGTATACTAGATTCAAATTTTATCTTCTTAATTCTAGATTCCCTCTCTAATAATTTAGATGATTTTAAAATATATTTAAATGAATTTAAATCATTACAATTAATTGAAAAGGAGATTGAAAAAAAGAGACTAATTAGAGAGAAATTAAATTCTGATTTTGACTATAATAAATTTCTGTATACTGAATTTCAGGGTCTTGATCTTGAAAATTTAAATCTTGAAGATCTTCATAACAAAGTTAAAGAAGCTGACAATGTTGATCAAATAAAAGATATTTTATCTAATATTAATAATGAGTTTAATACTGATGAATTAGGCATATCAGATAAGTTATCTCAAATAGTTAAAAGTCTAAGTAAGGTTTCAAATTCATCAAATCGTCTTAATGAGTTAAGTCAGAATCTTAATTTAGTTAATGAAAATTTAAATCAAATTGTAAATGATTCTGAACTGATTCTTAATGATATTTCAAATTCTGATGAAAACATTGATAGTTTAAGAAATACTTTGGATAAGGTTTTTTCTCTTCAAAATAAACATAAGGTTGATTCATTAGATGATTTGTTAATCCTTAAGCAAGGTTTAGCATCAAAAATATCAAGTCATGACAACATAGATGTTGAAATTGATCAGCTTGAAAAAAATCTTAAATTGATTAAAACCAGTCTACTATCAAAAGCAAACAAAATTCATGATAAAAGAAATTCTGTAATTCCAGAATTTCAAGTTTTAATGAATAAAAATTTATCAGAATTAGGAATGGATAAGTCAGACATTAAGATTGATTTTATCAAAAGTGAAACTATTCATAGAAATGGAATTAGCGATGGCAAATTTTTATTTAAATCAAATACTGGTTTACTATATAGTGAATTAAAAGATATAGCTTCAGGAGGAGAAATATCCAGAGTTATGCTTTCTATTAAATCTATTCTATCAAGCTTTACTAAATTATCATCGATAATTTTTGATGAAATTGATACAGGTATATCAGGTGCTGTATCTTCCAAAGTTGCAGAGCTTATGAAACATATGTCAAAAAAAATGCAAGTAATAGTTATCACACATACTCCACAGGTAGCATCTAAGGGAGATTTTCACTATAAAGTCTTTAAAAGAGAAGATAATAACAAAATTATTACTGATGTAAAGTTACTTTCTGATAAAGAGAGAGTTAATGAGATAGCAGAAATGTTGTCAGGAGATAAATCAAACAAATCTGCTCATGAACTTGCAAGTGAATTATTGAATTAAACTATATTTACAATACAATGGGAAATAATATTTTAAAAGGTAAAAAGGGAATTATATTCGGTGCTTTAGATAATAGTTCTATTGCTTGGAAGACAGCTGAAAGTGTATACAATGAAGGAGGTGAATTTGTTTTAACAAATGCTCCTGTTTCTATTAGAATGGGATCAATTAACGAATTGGCTGAAAAGACAAAATCAGATGTAGTTCCAGCAGATGCAACTAGTCTTGAGGATCTTGAAAACTTGATTAATGTAGCAACAGAAAAATTTGGTAAGCTTGATTTTATTCTTCATTCTATTGGTATGTCAGTTAATGTTAGAAAAGGTAGGGAGTATACAGACTTAAATTACGACTGGCTAACTAAAGGTTGGGATGTTTCTGCTGTTTCTTTTCATAAATTAATGCAATCTCTTTTTAAATTGGATGCAATGAATCAATGGGGTAGTATAGTCGCACTTACCTATATTGCAGCTCAACGAGCTTTCCCAAACTACAATGATATGGCTGACAATAAAGCTTATTTAGAGTCAATAGCTAGAAGTTTTGGATATATATTTGGTAAAGAAAAAAATGTTAGAGTTAATACAATTTCTCAGTCTCCAACTCTTACTACCGCAGGAAAAGGTGTTAAAGGACTTGATGATTTTCTTAATTATGCTCAATTAACTTCACCTCTTGGAAATGCAACTGCAGAAGATTGTGCAAATCTTACGGTATCTTTATTTTCGGATTACACAAAAAGAGTGACACTACAAAATATATTTAATGATGGTGGATTTTCTAATGTTGGAGTTAGTCAAGAAATTATTGATAAATTAAATTCAAAATGAAAATCATTGGATTAACCGGAGGAATTGGGTCTGGAAAATCTACTGTTTTAGAACTTTTTAAAAATTTAGGAGTTAAAACATACAGTGCTGACGAGTCTTCAAAAAAATTGGTTAATACAGATCCTTATTTAATCAATTTGATAAAGACTTCTTTTGGAGATAATATCTATGATAATGGTCATTTAAACTCTAAAAAGTTATCCAAAATTGTTTTTGAAGATACAGAAAAATTGAAATTACTTAATTCAATCATTCATCCTGCAGTTGCAAGAGACTTTGAGTTTTTTTTAAATTCAAATAATGAAGATTATATAGTTAAAGAGGCTGCAATTATTTTTGAAACTAAATCTGAGAATAAATATGACAAAATTATTTTTATTCAATCACCTTTAGAAATTAGAATTGAAAGAGTTATTAATAGAGATAATCTTTCTAGAAAAGAAGTAATGAAAAGAATTAATAATCAACTAAATGAAAATTTAATTATTGATAAGTGTGATTATGTAATTAGCAATGTAAATAAGGAAGATCTAGAAGATAAAGTCTTAGAAATTCATCTTGATTTAAAAGCATAGCTATATACATTAACATTTCATTAAGAAATTTTAATTTTAAAAATGAGAATTTTATATAAATGAATAAGAACCTATATACATCCTTAGTTCTTTTAATGTCATTTTCTTTGATTGGAATTATTCTAATGCAAGGTTACTGGATATATTCTGCATGGCAGACTAAAGAAGAAGAGTTTTCACTAGCTGTTAATAGAACTCTCAGGGAAGTTGTTGACGAAATTCAAAGTAGAGAGCTTAATGACTATGTGTTTACTTATCAATTACTAATTGATTCTTTAGGAACTCCTGATGAATCAAACTTTACCGATGTTTTTTTATTTTTAGATGAAGACCAATCATCTAATCTTTCTACCTTTTTTGCTTATGGAATTCTTGAAGAAGATTATAATATAAATTTACCTGATAATCTTTCTAATAGGTATGGAGATGATGATCTAAAAGACTATAAAGCAGTAAAAACTACTATAGTTAACAAAAATATTTTTGATAGAAGGGAGAATAGATTAAATGCATCTATATCTAAACTTAAAAGTGTTGAAGATATAGATTTATTCAAGTTTGAGAAATATAAAGCTGCTTTTCAAGAATATGCCTCTTCCCTTCCTATACATAAAAGAACTACTTCGCGTGAGATTCAAATATTACTAAATCAAGGATTTAATGATAGAAATATTATTACCCCATATGAATTTGGTATTTATAGTAACGGTCTGTCCACCAAGGTTAAATCAAATAATTATCTAGAAGTTCAGTCAGGCCCAAAATATTCTATTCCATTTTTATATGATAGATCTGGTCCTGTGCCATATAATTTAATCGTTTCATTTCCAGAAAAGCAAGAATATGTTCTTTCCGGTATTATAGGAGTTGCTACACTGTCTTTTATGCTTACTCTAGTTATTGTAGTTATTTCAACTAGTGCACTCTATCAAATTATTCAGCAAAAAAAACTATCTGAAATTAAAAATGATTTTATTAACAACATATCTCATGAATTTAAAACACCTATTGCAACTATAAATTTAGCTCTTGATGCAATCACAAGTTCTAAAAACAATTTAAATGATAAGTTCATTTCTTATTTGGGAATGATTAGAGAAGAAAACTCTAGAATGTTATCTCAAGTAGAAAATATACTTAGGATATCTCAGTTAGAAAAGAGTTCTAATCCTTTTGACATGGAAGAAACTAATATTCATGAAGTGATTGAAGATGCGTTAGAACATGTGAAATTAATAGTTGAAAGTAAAAAAGGTTCAATTAAACTGTTTCTTAAAGCTGAAAATTATAACATTAAAGGAAACAGTAATCACCTAGAAAATATTATTATTAATATTCTAGATAATGCAGTAAAGTATTCTGAAGAAAATCCACAGATAGTTATTTCCTCTCTAAACTCAAACAAAGATATTATATTATGTGTTGAGGATAACGGAATCGGAATGGATAATAATACCCAAAAAATGATATTTGAAAAATTCTACAGAGAACAAAATGGAAATATTCACAATATTAAAGGACATGGTCTTGGATTGTCTTATGTTAAAAAAGTTATTGACTTTCATAATGGAAAAATTTCATTGGAAAGTAAAAAAGGTACAGGAACAAAGTTTTATATAACTCTTAAAAATATTTAATATGAAATCAAATAAAAAAATCTTACTAGTAGAAGATGATCCAAATTTTGGGAGAATCTTAAAGGATTATTTAACTATAAATAACTATGAAGTATCACTAGCTGTTAATGGTATAGAAGGATTTGAAAAATTTAATAGATCTGATTTTGATTTATGCATTCTTGATATAATGATGCCATTTAAGGATGGATTAACTCTTGCTAAAGAAATAAGAGAAGTAAATGAAATGATACCATTAATTTTTCTAACTGCAAAAAATTTAAAAGACGATGTTCTTAAAGGCTATAAAATAGGTGCAGATGATTACTTGACAAAGCCTTTTGATTCAGAAATATTATTAGCTAAAATTAAATCTATTCTGAATAGAAAACCCAATGTAAACAAAGAAGAAACTGACACATTTGAGTTTGAATTTGGTGAGTTTAGTTTCAACTCAAAGCTTCGTATTTTAACTCATAAAGAGGGTAATTCTTTTAAGTTATCTCCAAAAGAAAACCAACTACTTAAAATGCTTGTTCTAAATTTTGACGACCTTCTCCCAAGAGACATTGCTTTGAATAAAATCTGGAGAGATGCAAATTATTTTACATCAAGAAGTATGGATGTTTATATTGCAAAACTTAGAAAATACCTCGACAATGACCCCTCATTAAAAATAATTAATGTTCACGGAGAAGGATTCCGATTAACTAAAGAGTAGTTTTTTAAACTTTTTTATCCCCTCTTGGATGATATTTTTTTAAGACCTCTTCTAGATGATAGGTGTCTAAGTGTGTATAGATTTCAGTAGTAGTTATACTCTCATGTCCAAGAATTAACTGAATTGTTCTCAAATCTGCACCATTTTTAAGCAAATGAGTTGCAAATGAATGTCTTAATGTGTGTGGGCTTATTTTCTTTTCTAAGATGACACTCTTTGAAGCATCACTTATTATTTTAAAAATCATTGACCTAGTTAGTCCTCTACCATATTTATTAAGAAATAATAGATCTGAAAACTTTGAATCAATTTTTAATTTTTCTCTATGCTTTATATAAGTCTTAATTTCAGTAGAAGCAATTTGTCCTAATGGAACAAACCTTTCTTTATCTCCTTTTCCATTTACTTTAAGAATATTTTCTTTAAAAAAAATATTTGATAATTTTAAATTTACCAGCTCTGTTACTCGAATCCCTGTTCCATATAAAACTTCTATTATCGTTTTATTTCGCTGACCAAATACATGATTTATATCAATTGATTTTATTAATTGATTAACCTCATCTTCTGTTAAGACTTCAGGAAGTTTTTTTTCTAGTTTTGGAGCTTCAATATTTGAGACTGGAGATTCTTTTATATATCCCTCAAAAATTAAATAATTAAAAAAACTTTTTAATGCTGATATACTTCTTGCTTGACTTCTTGATTTTTTATCTGATAAATTTTTATATAAATAATTTTTTATAGTTTCAGCTTTACAGTTAAGTGGAGAATCATTTATTTGATTTGAATCTAAAAATTTTTTAAATAAATTTAAATCAAAATCATAGCTTTTAATGGAGTTATCACTTAATCCTCTTTCTAATTTCAAATAATTTTTAAAATTCTCAAAGCCTGAATCCCAATTCATTTTAATTTTTTAATTACTCTTTATGCGTTACCTTTATAATATATGAAAATAACGATAATTAATGGACCTAATTTAAATCTTCTAGGGACTAGAGAAACTGATATATATGGTAGTCAGAATTTTGAATCATATTTAAATTCACTTAAAGCTTCTTTTCCAAAAATTACAATTGATTATTTTCAATCAAATATTGAAGGCGAAATTATTAATTATATTCATGAATCTAAAGATTGTGATGGTATATTATTAAATGCTGCTGCATATACTCACACCTCTGTTGGAATTGCAGATGCTGTTAAATCAATTGACTGTAAAGTTATTGAGGTGCATATTTCAAATACTTATTCAAGAGAAGAGTTTAGACATAACTCCTTCTTGTCCCCTGTTGTAAATGGAATAATTATAGGTTTTGGTTTAGATAGTTACAGACTTGGACTCGAAAGCTTGATTAACTAAAGATGTATCACTTCATCATATGCGTCTGCTACAGCCTCCATTAAAGCTTCACTCATTGTAGGATGAGGATGAACTGACTTTAAGATTTCTTTGCCTGTAGTTTCAAGTTTTCTACCTAAAACAGCTTCAGCAATCATATCAGTTACACCAGCTCCAATCATATGACAGCCAAGCCACTCTCCATATTTTTCATCAAAAATTACTTTAACAAATCCTTCTGAATGTCCTGAAGCTTTAGCTTTACCTGAGGCTGTAAATGGAAATTTACCAACTTTTATACTATAACCCTTTTCAATAGCTTTTTCTTCTGTTAAACCAACAGAGGCAACTTCAGGGGCACAATATGTACATCCTGGTATATTATCATAATCAATAGGCTCAACATCATGATTTGCAATTTTTTCAACACATAGAATTCCTTCAGCTGAGGCTACATGTGCAAGTGCTTGTCCTGAGGTTACATCACCAATAGCATAGTATCCAGGAATATTAGTTTGATAATATTCATCAACAATTATTTTGTCTTTATCTACTGCGATACCAACTTCTTCTAATCCAATATTTTCAATATTACTTTTAACACCAACTGCAGAAAGTACAATATCTGCCTCGTGTTCAGAAATCTGACCTTTTGACTTAATCTGAACTTTAACACCTTTACCCTTTATATCTGATGAAATTACTTCAGAATTAGTTAGAATTTCAATTCCTGATTTTCTAAAGGTTTTATTTAATTGGCTTGAAACATCTTTATCTTCAACTGGTAAAACTCTATCCATATATTCAACTACTTTAACTTCAGTTCCCATAGAATTATAGAAGTAAGCAAATTCAATACCTATAGCTCCAGATCCAACTATAATCATTTTTTTAGGTTGTTTCTGAAGAGTCATAGCTTCTCTGTATCCTATAATTTTTTTACCATCTTGAGGAATTGACTCAATAACTCTTGACCTACCTCCAGTAGCTATTATAATATTATCTGCTTCATAATTTTCAGTCTTTCCATCGTTTTCAACTGATATAATTTTATTTGGAAGAATTTTACCATATCCATTAATAACATCAATTTTGTTTTTTTTCATCAAGAAGTTGACACCCTTGCTCATCCCGTCAGCTACACTTCTACTTCTTTTGACAACAGAGTCAAAATCCTTGTCAAAATCCTTAATTTTTAATCCGTATGTTTCAGCTTTTTTTAGGTATTCAAATACTTGTGCAGATTTTAATAATGCTTTAGTTGGAATACATCCCCAATTAAGACATACACCACCAAGGCTTTCTTTTTCAATTATAGCAGTTTTTAAGCCTAACTGAGAGGCTCTTATGGCAGTTACATAACCTCCAGGGCCACTACCTAGAACAACTAAATCATATTTTTTACTCATTTTTATTATTTATGAAATTAATACTTGCAGAATTTACACAATATCTTTTACCTGTAGAAGTTGGTCCATCATCAAAAACATGACCCTGGTGTCCACCACAATTAGAACATAAGATCTCGGTCCTTATCATTCCTAAACTTGTATCTTTTTTATATGTAATAGCTCCAGGAATAGCACTTTCATAACTTGGCCATCCACAATCAGACATAAACTTATTATTGCTCTTAAAAAGTGCTTGTCCACATCCTTTACATGCATAAACTCCTTCTTCGAAGTGCATGTTATATATTCCTGTATTTGGTCTCTCAGTTCCTTTATTTCTCAGAATTTCAAATTCTTCAGGGGAAAGTTCTTCTTTCCATTCATTATCAGTTTTATTCACCTTAAAAGTTATTTTAGTTTCTTTATTATCATTAGAAGTTTGACAATTTAATAGGGATAAGCTAAAAAATATGACTCCAAATAAGTGTATTTTATTGTACATCTATTTTTTTAACAAATATATATATCTTTTAATTTATTTGCTTAATTTGACAATCATTTAAATTTATGTTTAATAAAAAAACTGACCATCCTAGAGGTAGTAAAAAACTAATAGGTGCTTGGACTCTTTATGACTGGGCTAATTCTGTATATTCTCTAGTTATATCCTCTGCTATTTTTCCTATTTATTATTCTCAATATATTTTTTCAGATACTAATAGTGTTATGTTTTTTGATTTAGATATTAATAAAGACACTCTTATTAGTTCAGTTTCAGGTCTTTCTTTTTTATTGATTGCTTTCCTTTCACCATTGCTAAGTGGAATAGCAGACTATATTGGTAATAAAAAAATATTCATGAAGTTTTTTGTCTACATGGGTTCTCTATCATGTATAAGTTTATATTGGTTTGAATTAGAGACAATTGAAATTAGTTTATTCTTTTACGTTTTAGCTTTAATAGGATATTGGGGGAGTTTAGTTTATTATAATTCGTACTTAACAGATATTACATTCGCTAAACAAACTAATAACGTTAGTGCTAGAGGTTTTGCTATGGGCTATATAGGAAGCGTAATTCTACTTTTAGTGAATCTTATAATGATTAATTTTTACGAATCATTTGGGTTTGATTCTGAGATATATGCTATGAAGTTTTCATTTGCAATTGTTGGTCTTTGGTGGTTAGGTTTTAGTCAATATTCTTTTTATCACTTACCAAGAGGTAATAAAGGAGTAAAGATTCCAAAAAATATTATTTGGAATGGATTTAAGGAGCTAAAAAATGTATATAAATATATTCGATCAAGTAAAAGATTTACAAGATTTCTATTAGCTTTTTTTATTTTTTCATTCTCTTTACAAACAGTTTTATACATAGCATCTTATTTTGGTGTAAATGAAATTGACTGGACTGGATCAGATCAAACATCAGGTCTAATTATTAGTATTTTACTTATCCAAATTGTCGCAATTGGTGGAGCCTATTTATTTACAAGGCTAGCAAAAAAATTCGGTAATATTTTGGTTTTAACCTTTGCTATTTTTTTATGGGGTGCAGTGTGTCTTTATGCTTATTATATCAAAACTCCAACGGAATTTTATATGATAGCTGGACTTGTAGGTCTTTTAATGGGAGGGACTCAGCCTATCGCTAGAGCTACATTCTCTTTATTTATCCCTAAAACTAAGGATACAACCTCATTTTTCAGTTTTTACGATGTTACAGAAAAAATAGGAATAGTATTTGGTATGCTTTTTTATGCTATTGCTGCTCAAATTACAGGTTCTGTAAGATTTTCTGTAATAATATTTATGTTCTTCTTCTTCTTAGGAGCAATTCTTCTTACTAGAGTTCCTAGAATAGATAAAAATAAGTTGGCATAGGTTTTGTCCATATATACATGTAATAGTTATAACTACTAGATTAATATTTAATTGTTTTTAGTTTATGACAAAATGACTGTAATAATAGCTTATGAGTATTATTTTTAATAATATAGACAAAATGTCATTTGATGATCTTGGCGAAGAATCAGAATTCATTCCCTTAATGACATCTGAAGACGAAGAGGCACTTGAAAAAGAAAGTATTCCTGAGGTTCTTCCCATACTACCTTTAACAAATACTGTTTTGTTTCCTGGTGTTGTTATTCCTATAAATGCTGGTAGGGATAAGTCAATAAAATTGATCAATGATGCTAACAAATCAAATAAATTAATTGGGGTTGTAGCTCAAAAAAATTCTAAAACAGAGAATCCAACTATTGAGAATATTTTTGCTATTGGGACTGTTGCTAAAATATTAAGAGTTTTAAAAATGCCAGATGGAAATACAACAGTTATAATTCAAGGTAAAAAAAGGTTTAAAATAAAGTCTGTTGTTAAAACAGATCCATATATTCAGGCAACTATAGATCCAGTTTCAGACAAGAGTCAAAAGCAATCAGATAGTAAATTTTCAGCTACAATAGATGCAATTAAGGATATAGCACTTAAAATAATTAAGGAAAACCCCAATATTCCTTCTGAAGCTTCCTTTGCAATTAAAAATATTCATAGTTCAGCTTTTTTAATAAATTTTGTTTGCTCTAATATGAACATAACTCTTAAAGATAAGCAGGAATTACTATCTAGTATTAATGTTGAAAAAAGAGCTCTTAAATGTTTAAAGTTCTTAAATGTTGAATACGAGAAGCTAGCTTTAAAAAATGATATTCAATCTAAGGTAAAAAATGACTTAGACCAACAACAACGAGAGTATTATCTTCAACAGCAGATGAAGACCATACAAGAAGAGCTAGGAGATAACTCTTATCAGGAAGATGTGCAGGAGTTAATTGGCAAATCAAAAAATAAACAATGGAATAAAGAAACCAAAGATCATTTTGATAAAGAACTTTCTAAATTAAAGAGAATGAACTCTCAAGTAGCTGAGTATTCTGTTCAAAGAAATTATCTTGATTTACTAGTTGATCTGCCTTGGGAAAAATTTTCTGAAGATAATTTTGATTTAACTAAAGCTCAAAAGATTCTAGATAGAGATCATTTTGGACTTGAAGATGTCAAAAAAAGAATTATTGAGTATTTAGCAGTTCTTAAACTAAGAAGTGATATGAAATCTCCTATTCTTTGTTTGTATGGCCCTCCTGGAGTTGGAAAAACTTCACTTGGTAAGTCTATTGCAAAATCTATTAATAGAGAATATGTAAGAGTATCTCTGGGGGGGTTAAGAGATGAAGCAGAAATAAGAGGCCATAGAAAAACATATATAGGTGCTATGCCGGGTAGAATTATTCAAAGTATTAGAAAATCAGGCACTTCAAATCCAGTATTTGTTTTAGATGAAATAGATAAAATCTCTAGTGGATCTCAAGGTGATCCAAGTTCAGCATTATTGGAGCTATTAGATCCAGAACAGAATAATTCTTTTCATGATAATTTCTTGGAAGTCGGATATGATCTCTCAAAAGTTATGTTTATTGCTACCGCTAACAACTTATCATCAATGCATCCTGCATTATTGGATAGAATGGAGCTAATAAATGTATCAGGATACACAACAGAAGAAAAATCTTCAATTGCTTCAAAATTTTTGATTAAGAAACAATTATTAGACCATGGTATGAAGATTAATGATTTTAAAATCAACAATCAAACATTGAAGGATATTATAAGTGGTTACACAAGAGAATCAGGTGTTAGAAATTTAGAAAAACAGATTGCAAAATTAATAAGAAATAGAGCAAAAAATATAGTCTCTAAAACTAAACTTAATGATACTAAAGATGTTAATTATTTAAAAAACGTTCTAGGTCCTAAAAAATTCTTTAGAGATAAATATGAAAATAATTCAGTAGCAGGAGTTGTTACCGGATTAGCTTGGACTTCTGTTGGTGGTGAAATTTTATTTATTGAATCATCAATTTCTGATGGAAAAGGGAATCTTTCAATTACAGGAAACCTAGGTAAAATCATGAAAGAGTCTGCTATTATTGCTCTTGAATATATAAAATCAAACTACAGTATACTAGGAGTTAATAAGGACTTAGATTATTCAAAATATAACATACATATTCATGTTCCTGAAGGAGCAACTCCAAAAGATGGACCTAGTGCTGGTATTACTATTTTAACCTCATTAGTGTCATTGTTTACTCAAAAAAGAGTAAAGAAGAACATAGCTATGACTGGAGAGATTACTTTAAGAGGTAAAGTGTTACCTGTAGGGGGAATTAAAGAGAAGATTTTAGCTGCGAAAAGAGCTAATATTAAAGAAATTATTTTAAGTTCATATAACAAAAAAGACATAGATGAAATTAACAAGAAATATCTTAAAGGAGTAAATTTTATTTATGTAGATTCAATGACTGAGGTTATTGACAATGCATTAACTAACAGAAAAGTTTTAAACCCTAAAGTAATTTGATTTGAAACCAGTAATTATAGCTATTGATGGAGAAGCTTCAACAGGAAAGAGTACTCAGGCTAAAAAAATTGCTAAAGAGCTTGACTATAATTATCGTGATTCAGGAGCTTATTATAGAGCAATAACATTATACTGTCTTCAGAATAATATTAACTCAAATGATGATATTAGTCAAAGTATTCTTAAACAAATATCTATCGAGCAGTTATATAAAGACAAAAAACTAATTATCTCGCTTAATGGTAATGATGTCAGTGAGAAAATTAGAGGATATAAAGTTTCTGTAAATGTTAGTAACTATGCAAAAAACCCTTTAATAAGAGACTTTGTCAAAGATCAATTAAGAAGTTCTGCGATATCTAGCTCACTTGTTTTGGATGGAAGAGATATAGGTACAGTAGTTTTTCCCAACGCTACATTTAAATTTTTCCTTCTAGCTGACCCAAAAATAAGAGCAGAAAGACGGCTTAAACAAATTAATGACAAATCAGTAAAGTTAGAATCTATCGAAAAAGAGATTAAGTCAAGAGATCATATAGATTCAACAAGAAAAATTGCACCTCTTAAAAAAGCAGATGATGCATTTGAAATAGATGTTACTCATCTTACTATAGAAGAGGTTTTCAATAAAATACTTTCTAAAATAAATTCTAAGTAGATAAAAAACTGAACTTAGTTTTGCCAATAACTTAATTAATTATATTTTTGCGCACTATGAGTGAAGAAAATACTGCAAATACTAACATTGAGGAGACTGAAAAGTCAGTCAAGTCTACAACAGCTAAAGCTAAGAAAAAGGCTGTTCCTCAGGATGATTTTTTAACAAACTTTAATTGGCATCAATACCAAGAGGGAATTGATGAACTAGATGATAAGCAAATCAAGGAATTTGAAAAGCTTGTCGAGAAGAATTTTGTTGATACATCTGATGATAACATAATTGAAGGAGAGGTTATTCATTTGACTGATAAAGACATTATAATTGATATTAATGCTAAATCAGAAGGAGTAATCTCAAAAAATGAGTTTAGATATAATCCCGACCTTAAAATTGGTGATAAAGTCGAAGTTATAGTTGATACTAGAGAAGATAAGTCAGGTCAACTAGTTTTATCTCACAGAAAAGCTAGAGTGATTAAAGCTTGGGATAGAGTAAATGAAGCCCATGATAAAGGAGATATCGTTCAAGGTTTTGTCAAGTGTAGAACTAAAGGGGGAATGATTGTTGATGTTTTTGGAATTGAGGCATTCTTACCAGGTTCTCAGATTGATGTAAAACCCATAAGGGATTATGATCAGTATACCAACAAAAACATGGATTTTAAAGTTGTTAAAATCAATCACGAATTTAAGAATGTTGTTGTTTCTCACAAAGCTCTTATAGAAGCTGATATTGAAGAACAAAAAAAGGGTATTATTAGTCAACTTGAAAAAGGACAGGTTCTTGAGGGAACTGTTAAAAATATGACTTCTTATGGAGTATTTATTGATTTAGGTGGTGTTGATGGTCTTATTCATATTACAGACTTATCATGGAGCAGAATTAATCACCCAAGTGAAATTCTTGAACTAGATCAAACTATCAAGGTAGTTATTTTAGACTTTGACGATGATAAATCAAAGATTCAACTTGGACTTAAACAATTAACTCAACATCCTTGGGATAAGTTAGGTGATGACGTAAAAGAAGGATCAAAAGTAACAGGTAAAGTTGTTGTTATAGCTGATTATGGTGCCTTTATTGAAATCGATGAAGGTATCGAAGGGTTAGTTCATGTATCTGAGATGTCATGGTCAACTCATCTTAGAAGTGCTCAAGACTTTGTAAATGTTGGAGATAATATTGAAGCGATTGTTCTTAATCTTGACAGAGAATCTAGAAAGATGTCTTTAGGTATGAAACAATTATCTGAGGATCCATGGACAGATATTACAAAGAAATTTCCAATAGGTTCAAATCATACAGGTTCTGTTAGAAATTTTACAAATTTTGGAGTTTTTATTGAACTTGAAGAAGGTATAGATGGTCTGATTTATATTTCTGATCTTTCTTGGACAAAAAAAATAAAGCATCCTTCTGAGTTCTTATCTCTTGAAGATAAAATTGAAGTAGTCATACTTGACTTAGATGTAGATGGAAGAAAACTTAGTTTAGGTCATAAACAGACTAAACCAAACCCATGGGATGTTTATGAAAAAGATTTTGCTTTGGATACTATTCATAAATCTGAAATATCTGAAGTTATAGAAAAAGGAGCTATTATAAACTTTAATGAGGATATCTCAGCTTTTTGCCCTACTAGACATTTAGATAAAAAAGATGGTTCTAAATTAGCTGAAGGAGAAACTGCTGAATTCAAAGTAATAGAGTTTAGTAAAGAATTTAAAAGAGTTGTTGTGTCTCACATGCAAACTCATAATGATTCATCCCCTGAAAAAATTGTTGAAGAAAAAGTCAAGGAAAAAAAATCCAAGAAAAAAGATGAAGAATAAATTTTTAAATCCTCAATTTTTGAGGATTTTTTTTTATCCTATACTTAAAATTTAAAATTTATATTTTTGTATTAACTTAAGATCATGCCAAATAAAATCCTCTTAGATTCAAAAAAAATTGAAATAATCCTAAGTAGGCTTGTTTATGAATTAATTGAAAATCATAAAGACTTTCATGAAACAGTACTATTAGGGTTACAGCCAAGAGGTGTTTTTTTAATTGATAAAATTTTAGAAGTCTTTAAAAGAGATCATCCTAATATTAAAATTAAAAGTGGTATTCTAGATTACACTTTTTTCAGAGATGATTTTAGAAGGTCTGAGAAAACACTCTCTGCAAGTTCTACAAAAATTGATTTTTCAATTGAAAATAAAAATGTTGTTTTAATTGATGATGTCTTATTCACTGGAAGAAGTATAAAGGCAGCTATGTCATCTATCGATACTTACGGAAGACCAAAATCAATTGAACTTCTTGTTTTAATAGACAGAAGATTTAAAAGAGAAATTCCTATTGAAGCTAATTATTGTGGTGCTAAAATTGATACTTTCAAAGGCGATAGAGTAAAGGTTTTATGGGGTGAAAAATTAAAAGATAACGTTATATATATTGAGAGTTAAATGAATAAGCTAAGTGTTGACCATCTTTTAGGTATTAAGTCTTTAAATGAAAATGACATAAGTCTAATATTTAAGACTGCATCTCATTTTAAAGAAGTAATAAATAGACCAATAAAAAAGGTTCCAACTTTGCGTGATATTACCATTGCTAATTTATTTTTTGAAAATAGTACTAGAACCAAAATATCTTTTGAATTAGCAGAAAAAAGATTAGGAGCAGATATAATTAACTTTTCAAGTTCTTCTTCATCAGTTAAAAAAGGTGAATCATTAATTGATACAGTTAATAATATACTTGCTATGAAAGTTGATATGATAGTTTTAAGGCATCCTAATCCAGGATCTTCACTACTATTGTCTCAGCATACCAATTCATGTATTATAAATGCAGGAGATGGTGCTCATGAACATCCAACTCAAGCTTTATTAGATTCATTTTCATTATATGAAAACTTAAAAGATCTAAAGGGTAAGAATATTTTAATTGTTGGTGATATTATCCATTCTAGAGTTGCATTATCAAATATATATGCACTTAATCTATTAGGTGCAAATGTAAAATTGTCTTGTCCTTTGAGTCTTCTACCTAAAGATATAGAAAACCTTAATGTAACAATTGAAACGGACGTTGTTAAAGCATTAAAATGGTGTGACGCTGTAAATGTTCTTAGAGTTCAACGTGAGAGAATGCTTAAATCATATTTTCCTGATAACAGAGAGTATTCAATGCTATTTGGTTTAGATATTAATAAATTAAATAAAATTAAAAAAGATATACTGATTCTTCACCCTGGACCAATTAACAGGGGTGTTGAGATTACTTCTGATGTTGTAGAATCAAATAATTCTCTTATTTTAGATCAAGTAGAAAACGGTGTTGCTATAAGAATGGCTATAATTTATTTGCTTGCATCAAAAATGAATTTTTCAATTAATGAATAATGAAGTTATTTAACCATAGAAAATTTTACGATAAGGATTCCTTAAGCATAGATGAAATAGGAGATAACCCTATGATTTTTTTTAAAAAGTGGTTTAGGGATGCAGAGAAATCTGATGAAATAATTGAATCAAATGCTATGACCGTTTCTACAAGTGATAATAATAATTATCCTTCTTCAAGGGTTGTTTTACTTAAGGAAATTAGAGATAGAAGTTTAATATTTTTCACAAACTATCAAAGTAAAAAGGGGAAGACTATAAATGAAAATCCAAATGTTTGTGCATCCTTTTATTGGGCACCATTAGAAAGACAAGTGATTTTTAAAGGAATTGCTAAGAAAACATCAGAAAATTATTCAGATACATATTTTAAATCTAGACCTTTTACTAGTCAAGTAGGTGCAATAGTTTCAAATCAAAGTCAAATTATTTCATCTTATGATGACTTATTAGAAAGGCATTCCAAATTCTTACAAAATAATAATAACTCAAACCTTGTAAGACCTTCTCATTGGGGAGGAATTGAAATATTTATTCATGAAATTGAATTTTGGCAAGGAAGAGAAAATAGACTTCACAATAGGGTTGTGTCAAATTTAATTAATGATAAATGGCAACATAATCTTTTGTCTCCTTAGATGAAAACAATTACCTTTTTAAGACATTCAAAATCTTCATGGGATTATAATTTAGACGATATAGATAGACCATTAAGTAATTCTGGAGTTGTGAAAATTAAAAAATTAGCAGAATTATCAAAATCTCAGTTTTTTAACTCTGATATAATATTTTCAAGTTCTGCTGCTAGAGCTATTCATACTTCTTTAATTTTAACAAGATGTTTATCTATCAGCTCTACTAGGATTAGTGTTTGTGAAGACTTATATACTTTTGAATTTAATGAAGTGTTTAATTTTATTAATAAAATTGAAAATAAATATTCAGAGGTTGTTTTAGTTGGTCATAATCCTGCATATACTGAAATTTCAAATTATTTTTCCAAAAATAAAATTTTAAATTTACCAACTGCAAGATGGTTTTCTATGAAGTTTAATTCTAATTCATGGTCTGATATTTTAAATTTAAAACCAACTTCTTATTCTAATAATTTAAAAAGTGGAACCTAGATATATAAATAGAGAACTAAGTTGGCTAGATTTTAATGCAAGAGTTCTTCAGGAAGCATCTAATAAAGAGGTTCCAATCCTTGAAAGATTAAGGTTTATAGGAATTTTTTCAAATAATTTAGATGAATTTTTTCAAGTTAGATATGCAACTGTTAAAAGAATAGCTGATACAAAACCAACTTCAAAAAACAGTAAAGATCATATAGCTGCTAAAAATCTTTTGGATCAAATTACTTCTAAGGTTATAAACCTTCAGTCAAAAAGTTCATTAATTCTAGAGTCAATTGAAAAGTCATTAAAAAATGAAAATATAGTTTTTATTAATGAAAAGGAGGTGTTAGAGTCTCAAAAAGAATTTTTAAAGGATTATTTTATTAGAAAAATTAGTCCTTCTTTAGTTACTGTAATATTGTCAAATAACAAACTTCATGATTTTAAAGATAATAAGGCATTTCTAATAACTAACATTAAGCTTATAGATGATAATAATATTTATGCATTGGTAGAAATACCTAATGATATAAGTAGGTTTGTTGTTCTTCCAAAACAAGATGATAAACAGTATATTATGCTTATTGATGATATAATTAGATATCATTTAGATATAATCTTTAGTTTTTTTAACTACTCTGATATTGAGGCTAATATGCTTAAAATTACCAGAGATGCAGATTTTGATATAGATGATATTGATTTATCTAAGAGTTATATTAAAAAAATTCAAGAATATGTTAATAAAAGAAAAATTAGTAACCCAGTTAGACTAGTTTATGATAAAAATATCTCTAGTTCAACTTTAAGTTATTTAATTAAAAAAATTAAAATTTCCTCTTATGACAGTTTGATACCTGGAGGTAAATATCATCACAGAAGTGATTATATGAATTTCCCAGATTTAAGAAGATCTGATTTGTTATATCCAAAAGAAAAACCATTAGATATAAATGGTTTAAAAATTGAATCTAATCTGTTAAATCAAATATCAGAGAAGGATTTTTTAATGTATACTCCATATCATTCGTTTTCTTATTTGGTATCTATTTTAAGGCAGTCTGCAATTGATCCAAGTGTTAAATCAATTAAAATTACTTTATACAGACTATCAAAAAAATCAAATGTTATTAGTTCTCTTATTAATGCGGCAAAAAATGGTAAAAAAGTATTAGTTCAAATCGAACTTCAAGCTAGATTTGATGAAGAAAACAATATTAAGGTATCTCAACAATTAAAAGCAGCAGGAGTAGATTTAATTTTTGGAGTCAAAGGTTTAAAAGTTCATTCAAAGATATGTTTAATTGAAAGGTTTAAGAGTAATAAAAAAAGATACTATGGGTTTGTTAGTACGGGAAATTTTAATGAATCTACAGCTAAAATATATTCAGATTTCACACTATTTACATCAAATCAAAAAATATTAAAAGAAGTTCATAAAGTTTTTGATTTTCTTAAAGCCAATTATAAAATACATGACTATAAACATCTAATTGTTTCTCCTCATCAGACTTCAAAAAAAATCTTTGAACTTATAGATAATGAAATTTTAAATGCTAAGAAAGGGTTAAAAGCTAATATCATATTTAAATTAAATAGCTTTACAAGCTATAAGTTTGTTGACAAACTTTATGAGGCTAGTAATTCAGGTGTAAAAATAAAATTATTAGTTAGAGGTATATGTTGTTTAATACCAGGCAAAATTGGTCTTAGTGAAAATATTGAGGTTAAAAGTGTTGTAGATAAATATCTTGAACATTCTAGAGTTTATGTATTTGAAAATGGTGGTAAAACAAAAGTCTATATATCTTCGGCTGATTTAATGACAAGAAATATTGAAAAACGTGTTGAAGTTGCTTGTCCAATTTATCAAGAGAATCTTAAACAGCAAATTTTAAAAACTCTTTATATTAGTGATAATGATAATATTAAAACTAGGGTAATTAATCATAAATCTCAAAATGAATTTGTTAATAATTCAAATAAAACCATTAGATCTCAGATAGATACACATACTTATTTTAAAAATAATATAAATTAAATTGAGAAAAATTGCTGCAATTGATATTGGTTCTAATGCTGTGAGAATGCTTATTTGTTATGTCTTTCCTTCAGGAGATGAATATGTGTTTCAAAAAAATTCATATTTAAGATTACCTATAAGACTTGGTGAAGACTCATTCAAAAATGGTATAATATCTAATGAAAAAATCAGTCTACTTACTAATGCAATCTTATCTTTTAAATATATAATGAAAGTCCATGGAGTAAATGACTATAAGATTTATGCTACATCAGCACTCAGAGAATCAAGAAACTCAAGAGAAGTAATATCAATTGTAAAAAAGAATACAGATTTAAATATAGAACTCATTTCAGGCTTAAAGGAGGCTAAAATAATTTCTAAAGGTAATTCTCTTGAGAAAGTTGAGTTTAATAAAACCTTTTTATATGTTGATGTTGGTGGAGGAAGCACTGAATTTTCAATTTTAAGAAAAGGTAAAGAGAAAATATCTAGATCATTTAAAATTGGTACTGTTAGACTTCTTAATAATTTAGTTGATGATTCAATGTTAATGGATGTAAAAAATTGGTTAAAATCTAACATAGACAATGATGATAAAATTAAATTATTTGCTACAGGTGGAAACATAAATAAAATTCAATCAATGACAGGATCAAAATCTGGTAAACCTATTTCTTACCTATCTATTAAAGATTTATCTAACACTTTAATAAGTTTTAATTACGAAGAAAGAATGGTAAAGTTTGATTTAAATCCTGATAGAGCTGATGTAATAATTCCTGCTTTAAAAATATTCATAACAACTATGGAGGTCGTAAAAGCAAATAAAATGTTCGTCCCTAAAGTAGGATTAGTTGATGGGATGATAAATGAAATATTTTACGAAAACAATGCCAATAAGTTAAATTCTTAATTTTAACTCCGTAATTAATTTACCTATATTTTTATTGTCTTTTATTAATAAATCTAGTTTGTCTTTGCTGTCAAGGTATGAACTTTTAGTATTCTCTTCTGACAATTTAACATCTACTGATATTGAGTAATTATTTAACTCCTTTGATAAGAATGATTGAATTTTACTTCTGTATCCTTTAACTTCTTTTAAATTCATTTTATTAATTGTAGATATTGTAATAATATTATTATTAATACTTGGACTATTCATATTTAAAAGAGAAAGAATATTATTATTTCCTTTATATTTTTCTCTATCGCAGAATTTTTTCCAAACAACATGAAAATCATTTTCAGTGAAATCATCTTCAGGTAAATCTTCAATTTTTTGATGTTGTTTTTCTTCACTGGAACTTTTAAAACTTAAGCTAGCAATAGAAAGAGATGACACTTCTTCAGACTGTGGTGTAATAAATAATTTTTTATTAATTGATTCATTATTATCAGTAAGCTTCTTTTCTTCCTTTTTTATAAGACTATTAATGTCTGAAGTTTTAATTAAGGATTTTTTTTTTAATGCTATCAATTGAAGCTAATCTCATTAAGCAAAGCTCAACATGAATTCTTTTATCATTTATTTTTTGATAATTTATTAATGATTCATTGATTATTTGAATCATTAGGATAAGATCTTCATCTGAAAAATTATTAGAGTGATCTATATATTTTGCTTTTAATTCATTTTTTAAATCAGATATTTTATCTGAAGAATCCATCTTACTGACTAATATTTCTCTTAAGTGTCTAGATAATCCGTTTAAAAAATTTACATCATCAAAACCTTGGCTAAAAATATCATTGTATTTGGTTAAAATACCTGGAATGTCTTTATTTTTTATAAAACTCGATAAATTAAAATATGTGTCATAATCTAGGATATTTAGATTAGAAGTTACATCACCTATTGTTAAATTAGAATCTGTAAAGCTTACCAACCTGTCAAACATTGAGAGTGAATCTCTAATTGATCCATCAGATTTCTCGGCTATCAATGCTAATGAATTTAGATCAAACTTAATTTTTTTGTCTTTACAAATACTAGTTAAAAGTTTCGTAATTGACGAACTGTCAACTTTTTTAAAGTCATAAATTTGACATCTAGACAAAATCGTTGGAATAATTTTATTTTTTTCTGTTGTAGCTAGAATAAACACAACATGTTTAGGAGGTTCTTCTAATGATTTTAAGAATGCATTAAATGCAGCATTAGATAGCATATGTACTTCATCAATTATGTAAACTTTATATTTTCCAATTTGAGGTGGTATTCTAATTTGATCAGTAATATTTCTGATGTCTTCTACGGAATTATTAGATGCTGCATCAAGTTCAAAAATGTTATACTCAAAGTTTTCCTCTAGGTTGTTTATTTGTTTTGCAAGAATCCTCGCGCACGATGTTTTACCTACACCTCTTGGTCCACAAAATAGAAGAGCTTGAGGAATTTGATCATTTTTTATAGCATTTGAAAGTGTTTTGACTATGGCATCTTGCCCAATCATATCACTAAAATCTTTTGGTCTATATTCAGATGCTGATGAAATTGAGGATTTATTCATTATTAACAAATATAGAAATAGAGAAAAAATTATTCTCAAATGATGTTTTTTTTTTAATAAAATTATCAACAAACACTATATTTGCTGAGCAAGCTGACTTATCGCTGTTTTTTCAGAGGAAAGTCCGGACACCAAAGAGCAATGTAGCGGGTAACACCCGTCATCTATTTATAGATAGGAATAGTGCAACAGAAAGTATGTACAGGTAATGCTGTAGTGGAATCTTGTAAACTCTGCATGGTGAAACGCCAAGTATATCTACGTTTTAAAATTGCTCGTTTTAAGTAGAAGGGTAGGCGGTATGAATGTAATAGTAATATTACATCTAGATAAATGATAAGACTCGACAGAATCCGGCTTATAGGCTTGCTTTTTTTATAATAGTTAATACAGAAGAACCATATTTTCTTTTTTCTATATTTTCATTAGAATCAAATAAGCTAATATTGGAACTATGTTCAATTATTATTTCTCCATCTTTAGTTAAAGTATCATTTTCTTTAATCAGAGTAACCATCTCAGTGTATTGTTTATTTGAAAAAGTATATGGTGGATCTGCAAAAATTATATCAAATTTTTTTTTATTATTTTTTAAATAAACTTTATAATCAATTTTTTTTGTTTCAATATTAAATTCAAAATTCATTGAAGTTTCTTTAATGAATTTGATACAGTTGTGATTATTATCGATTGATGTAATTCCAGTACAACCCCTAGATGCAAATTCATATGAAATATTTCCTGTTCCAGAAAACATATCTAAGACTATTATTTCTGAGAGATTAAATTTATTTGATAGTATATTAAAAAGAGATTCTTTAACCTTATCTGTAGTTGGTCTAACTGGTAGGTTTTTTGGAGCTCTAATAGAGATGCTTTTTTTAGTTCCCGATATAATTCTCATTTACAATTGAAAAAAAAGGTGAATCATTAATTACTGAAGTATAATTTTTATAATCAATAAAATCAATAATAGAATATTTTGAAGCAATATCATAATAATCTTTAAATTGTTCAAATTTCCCTAAAAACATAACTTTATCTGTTTTTATTGAACTTTCATAGTTCTTCAGAACAAAAAATAAATAGTACAAAAATTCATTTTCATCATTGATTTTAAATGAATTAAAAAAAATAAATTCATGATTATTGAAAATTATTATATCAAATGATTTATTGTTGAGGTTAACAAAAAAAGAAAGCCCACTTGATTTCGAAACTTTATTAACTAAGAAGTCATATAGATAAGTAAAGTAATTATTGTTTGAGTATTCTAGTTCATTTCTAATTAATAATTTAGATAATTCATCTGAAATAGAATATACTACTTTAATTTTTTTATCACTTGATGTGTCGGTAATAATAGATTCTGATATTAATGTATTGGTATTCAAATACTTGTAATCAATTTTTTCATCAAAATATAATGAAGGAACAATTGATGGTTGAGAATTGAAATATATTATTTCAACATTGTTTTTAACTAAATTAGATAAAAACTTATTGGTTTCTAATAGATAATCTTTATCTGAAAAATAAAATCTGACACTATCAGATTCTTGTTCAATAAGAAAGGATGTTTCAAATTGATAAATAAATGTTTTTTTGATGTTACTCTTTGTTCTTTGCATCAAAAATAGTAGGCCAGTTTCCGCTAGTGCTTACTTCAGACATAGAACCTAAAATAATCTCAGATCCATTAACACCATCAACCGAAATAACTTTATTTTCTTGATCTAATAAATCTTTATTTTGATCAAATAGTACAACATCTTTTTTAACTTTAACTTCAAATACAGGCACCTGGTATCCATTTTTATCAATTATATCTGCTTTGATAGAAAATTCAGAATCTGTTCCTCTTATAGGAACCTTAGCCATCATCTTATATGATTCATTTTGACCAAACAGTGAATCTTTTACTGAAACGAAACCTAGTGTATCAACAATTTCAACCTCCTTAAGCATATCAATCCTATATGTTCTATTGTATTCAAGGTATGATGAATCTCTTTTTTCAATAAGTGTAAATATCCCTGTATCAATAAAACTTACTAGGCTGTCAAAGTTATTTGCGTACAATCCAGTTACATCTTTATGGGCAATCTGGGCATTCCTTATATCTTTTAACCTATTAATAACTTGAGTATATCTCTCATTTTTTACTTTGTTAAACTTTATAGGTCCATTAATAGAGCTGTATATTTGTGATGCAAAAAAGATTGATAGACACCATAAAAAGAAAAATAATGCACGTTTTTTATTCATTTCATTAATTTTTGATTGTAACAAATCTACAATTTTTTTTTTTTCGTGATACAATATATAAATGAATTATATTAGAAAAATATTTTAAATGAAAACAATAGCCTTAATACCCGCTAGACTCGAATCTGTAAGGTTTCCAAATAAATTATTAAAAAAAATTAATGGAATTCCTATTATACTCAAAACTTACAGATCTGCTTTAGATACTAAACTTTTCGATGAAGTATATGTAGTCAGTGGTAATGATGAGATTTTAGATCTTATAGTCTCAGAGGGTGGACAAGTCTTTAAATCTTTAAAGAATCATTCTTCAGGAACTGATAGAATTGCTGAAGCTGCAGTTAATATTGATCATCATATTGTTGTTAATCTTCAAGGCGATGAACCATTTATTAATAAAGATGCTATTAGTGATTTAATAAATTCATTCAAAAATCCGAATGTAAAAATTGCTTCATTAATGACTAAATTCAAATCTTTTGATGAAATTAACAATCCAAATAATGTTAAGGTTATTCTAGATAATAATAGTAATGCTATTTATTTTTCTCGCTTGCCAATACCTTATAGTTCAAATAAAATAAAAGATTACAACAGACATATAGGTGTATATGCGTTTTTAAAAGAGTCATTAGTTGATTTTTCTAAATTAGAAAGATCAAAACTTGAAATTATAGAAAATCTTGAGGGAAATAGAATTATTGAGAATTTGAGAAAAATTAAAATGGTTACTACTCCCTTTCATGGTATATCTATAGATACTCCAGAAGATCTTATAAATGCAGAAAAATTTAATTCTCAAAATGATTAAATTTTTATCAAAATTTATATTAAATAAAGTTCTTGGTTGGAAAGTTGATGGATTTTTACCGGTTAATGATAAATATATTATTGCTGTAGTTCCTCATTCTAGTTATTTTGATTTGATAGTAGCTGTTTTAATAAGGACTTATTCTGGTTTGAAAATTAAATTTATTGGAAAGAAAGAGTTGTTTAATCCAATCACATCATTTTTTTTTAAATTTCTTGGTGGAATTCCTGTTGATAGAAAGAAAAACTCTAATCTAGTCGATGCGGTTGTTGATCTCTTTAAAAAAAATAAAATTGAAATTCTTGCAATTGCACCAGAAGGAACAAGAAAAAAAGTAAATAAATGGAAGACAGGATTCTACTTTATTGCATTGAAAACAGAACTACCTATACTAATGGTATCTTTTGATTATGATAGAAAAGAAGTTAAGATTAACAATAAATTTCATCCAACAGGGAATATTGATAAAGATTTTAACAAGCTTAAGGAAATGGTAAGTGATGTAATTCTTAGAAATAAAATTTAATTATCAGATCTCAGATTATGATAAACATTTTGAACATCGTCATCTTCATCAATCATATTTACTAATTTTTCTACTTTAATCATTTCATCTTCACTAAGATCTTTTAAAGTAATAGCCTCTCTTTCAAACTCACTGGATGTAATATTAAACTTTCTTCTTTCTAATTCTTTTTGAAGAGATCCGAAGTTTTCAAATTTTGCAGTAATACTTATTTCGTTTTCTGATTTGCTTAAATCTGTAACTCCAAAGTCTATTAGGTCTAATTCAAGTTCTTCGAGATCTAATCCTTCATCTCTTATTTGAAAGAAGCATAGATGATTAAATAAAAAATCTACCGATCCTGATGTAGCAAGACTACCATCACACTTATTAAAATAGCTTCTAATATTAGCTACAGTCCTATTATTGTTATTAGTAGCAGCTTCAACAAGAATAGCAATACCATAAGGAGCATAACCCTCAAGCAAAATCTCTTTAAAATCTTCTGTATTTTTTTCAGATGCATTTTTTATAGCTCTATCAATATTATCTTTAGGCATATTAGCAGCCTTTGCATTTTGAATAATAGCTCTTAATTTTGAATTAGTAGAAGGATCAGGTCCTGAATCTTTTACAGCAATTATTATCTCTCTGCCTATTCTAGTAAAAGTTTTAGCCATATTAGACCATCTTTTCATTTTTCTAGCTTTTCTAAATTCAAATGCTCTACCCATAGTTAAATAAAAGGTGTTTTTATAATTTCTGCTTCAAAAATATTACTTCTAATTTTAATATAAATTAAATCATCTTTATGATTTATATAATTAATATGCCCAATTCCAATTCCTTTCTTTAGAACTGGTGAAAATGTACCTGAAGTTACCTGTCCAATTAATTTATTATCATTGTCAAATATTTCATAACCATTTCTTGGTATTGACTTTTCTTTTAACTTAAATCCAATCAATTTTTTATCGCATCCTTTTTGAATCTGCTCCCTAATAACTTGACTGCCGATAAAATCTGTTTCAACTTTAGTAATCCATCTTAAACTTGCTTCTTCTGTTGTTATATTCTCATTAATATCATTTCCATATAAACAATACCCCATCTCAATTCTTAATGTATCCCTTGCAGCTAAACCAATAGGTTTTAAATTAAATTCTTTTTGACTAAATAGTGAATCCCATACAGATCCTGCACAATAATTAGGTATGTATAACTCAAATCCACCCGAACCAGTATACCCAGTTTTAGAAATTATAATATTTTCAAACCCTGCAAATGAGGAAATAATAAATGAATAATTAGAGATTAATGATAGGTCTTCATCACTTAATTTTTGACATAATTCTTCAGCTTTTGGTCCTTGTACAGCAAGAAGTGAAACTTCATCAGATATATTGACTAGAGAGCAATTAAATTCATCATTTTGTTTAATAATCCAATCCCAATCTTTAGATATATTTGAAGCATTTACAACTAGTAGGTATTTTTTTTCTTCAAGTCTATAAACAATAAGGTCATCTATAATACCACCATGTTCATTTGTTAAGCAATTGTATTGTGCCTTTCCAACTTTTATTTTTGATATGTCATTAGAACATATGTGTTGAATAAAATTTAGAGAATTTGATCCTGAAATTTCAATTTCACCCATATGAGAAACATCAAACACTCCAACTTCGTTTCTGACATGGAGGTGTTCTTCGTTAACAGATGAATAGCTAATAGGCATAAGATAATTAGCAAAGTCGACAATTTTTGCATTTAATTTTTTATGTCTATCGAATAGAACTGTTTTTTTCATTAATTTAATCTCTAAATATATAATTATGAAATTCAAAAATACTCTTTTTTTATTATTGATTTTTTCCTCTTCAAATATTCTATCAAGCCAGCAATATATTGACGATTTAGGTTCAGAATTTCATACAAAAAAAAGACAAGAATTTAGAGATAAAATGCCTCAAAATAGTGTTGCATTTTTTTTCACTTCTCCAGTAATGAAGAGATCTAATGATACAGATTTCATGTATCATCAAGATCCTAATTTTTATTATTTATCAGGTTGGAGAGAGCCACATGGTGTGCTTGTAATATTTAAAGATGATCAACAAGATGATAAAGGATTATTTAATGAAATACTTTTTGTTAGAGAGAAGAACGAATATAGAGAAATGTGGGATGGAAGAAGACTTGGTTTACAAGGTGCAAAAAAAATGGGTTTTGACAGAGTTAAACTTAGATCAGAATTTATTGAAAACCCCATCAAAACTCAAAGTTTTTCAAATGTCTTAAACATGCATATTAGAGATGATGTAAGAGATTTTAAAGATGATAAATATGATTTATATGATATTCAAAACAAGTTCCTTGAAATTATTTCTGATAAAGAACTCACAGCTGGTTTGGGTGACATAAAAAAAGAATTTAAATATAATTCAGTTGATAATATTATGTCTACTCTAAGACAAACAAAAGATTCTTTAGAAATTAAGCTATTAACTAAAGCTATCAAAATTTCTTCACTTGCTCAAATTGAAGTTATGAAAGCTATACATGGAGAAATGACAGAAAGAGAAGTTCAGGGTATTCATGAATTTATTTATAGAAAATATGGTGCAGCTCACGAGGGTTACAACTCAATTGTAGGTGCTGGAGCAAATTCGTGTATTTTACATTATGTTACCAATGAAGATATTAATATTGATAATGAGCTAATTCTTATGGATCTTGGAGCTGAATATAGAGGTTATACTGCAGATGTAACTAGAACAATTCCAGTAAATGGTAAATTTTCTAAAGAACAAAAAGAAATCTATGATCTAGTATATGAATCTCAAACAGAGGCAATAAAAAAAGCTATAATCGGAAATACTTTTAATGATATTTATATTGAGAGTCTTAAAATAATTTCAAAGGGATTGATAAGTTTAGGAATTATAGATGATGTTAAAGAAGCAAGAAAATATTATCCTCATGGAGTTTCGCATCATATAGGTTTAGATGTTCATGACCCAGGATCTAGAACATTAGAAAAGAATATGGTTATAACCGTAGAGCCAGGTATTTATATTCCTAAAAACAGTGATTGTGATCCAAAATGGTGGAATATAGGTGTAAGAATTGAGGACGATATCTTAATAACTGACTCTGAACCAATAAATCTTTCAATAGATGCTCCAAGGTCATCAAATGAAATTGAGAAGATCATGAAATTAGAGAGTCCAATTAACCAATTATTACTTCCAGATATAAATGATTAATTTCTGTTTAGTAATATTTCTTTAAGCTCAGAATAATTTTCAATTGATTGTGATTGCTTTTCTTTTTTCATGATTTTAATAACTGAATTTGGATATTTTATTTTTGAGCTAATCGTATCCTCAACTACATTTTTAAATTTTATTGAATGGGCTGTAGAAATAAATATTCCATTTATGTTGTTATCATTGTCCTCCATATACTCTTTTAATCCAAGATAACCAATTGCTGAGTGTGGATCAATTAAATAGTCTTGTGATGTAAATAGTTTTCGTATTGCTTCTTTAGTTTTTTTATCATTGTAGCTAAATCCAGATATATTTTTCCTGATTTTCTGTAAATCATTATTATATATTTTTTGAATCCGTATGAAGTTGCTTGGATTTGACACATCCATTGCATTAGAAATTGTAGGATATGTTTTATTAGGTTCAAAAATACCATCCCTAATATATCTAGGAATAGTGTCATTTATGTTAGTAGAAGCAATAAAGTGATGAATTGGTAAACCCATAGATTTTGAAAGAACTCCTGCACATATATTTCCAAAGTTCCCACTCGGAACAGAAAAAACATTTTTTTTATTATTCTTGATTTTTTTATATGCTAAAAAATAATAAAACATCTGAGGAAGCCATCTAGCAACATTAATTGAGTTTGCAGAAGTCAAAGCAATTTTTCTATTAATTTCCTGATCGTTAAATGCTTTTTTAACCATTGACTGGCATAAATCAAAATCACCTTCTACCTCAATTGCATTAACATATGAACCATTAGTAGTTATCTGTTTTTCTTGGACTTTACTTATTTTTCCTTTAGGATATAAAATACATACATCAATATCTTTTGTTTTAGAAAAACCTTTAGCTACAGCACCACCAGTATCTCCTGAAGTAGCTACTAAAACTGTAATTTTTTTTGATGTGTAGCTATCCTTGAAATGATCTAAACATGACGCCATGAACTTAGCACCTATATCCTTAAAAGCTAAAGTAGGTCCATGGAATAATTCAAGCGAATAAATAGATTTTTCTATTTTCTTTAAAGGAATTTTAAAAGAGACAGTGTCCTTTATAATTTCTAATAATTTATTCTTTGGAATTTCATCACCTATATACTTTTTTATTACTTCATAACAGATTTCAATATCATCTAGATTCTTTAATGAATCAATAAAATTCTCTGTAAGTTTTACATTCTTATCAGGAAAATATAAACCTTTATCAGGAGCTAACCCGTTTATGACAGCCTTCTTAAATGAAGTAGGAGCAGAGTTGTGGTTTAAACTTACATATTTCATTTTGATTCAAGTATTTTTATACCTGTTGGGTTTATTTTAGAAATAAACCCATCATAATTAATACCTTGTTTATCATAATGATTACTTGCAGTTTCTAAAATTTTTTTTGAAATAATAGTATTGTTTGATAATGAAAAAATTGAGGGTCCAGATCCAGAAATTCCTACAGCAATAGCTCCACTATTTTTTGATTTTTTTTTAATTATATCAAATTCTGGTATTAAAATTTTTCTATTAGGCTCTGCAATAATATCTACAACAGATCTAGACATTAGATCAAAGTCTTCAGTATATAAACTACTAACAAAGGAAGCAAGATTAGCAGATTGTTTAACCACTTTCTCAATTTTAATCTTTTTTTTCACAACTTTTCTTGAATCTGAAGTTTTAATCTCAATATTAGGTCTAATTATAATTACTTCTAATGTTTTTGGAGATGGAAGTTTTATAACATCAATTTCATCAATTGATCTTACTAAAGTTATTCCACCTAATATAATAGGAGCAACATTATCTGCATGATATGAGCCACTTACAAATTTTTCACCCTCCATTGAGAATTTTATCAAATCTAATTGACTAAAAGGTGAATCAAGCAGTTGGTTAATTGCAAATACTGTTCCTGCTGAACTAGCAGCTGAACTACCTATACCGCTTCCAGGTTTAATACCCTTCTTTATCTCAATTTCAAAACCAAATTTAGTAGAGATGTTTTTTAGTAGAGCTTGGGCTGCAATTCCTGCTACATTTTCATTAATGTCTTTTGATATATCATATTCATCATTTGACTTAATTACTATTCCCTTATTACTAGTTTTAGTAACTGTAATCTCATCTCCTCTATTATTGAGACAAACACCTAGAACATCATATCCACAAGATAAATTAGTAATGCTTCCGGGCGAAAAAACTTTTATTCTATCCATTTTCTTGACTTGCTTTTATTATATCAGCAAACACTCCAGATGCAGTAAATTCACCTCCAGCACCTGCACCCTTAACAACTAAAGGTGAGTCTTTATACCTTTCAGTATGAAATACAGTAATATTATCGCTTCCAACTAAGTTATAAAATGGATGATCATTTTGAACAGCTTCAAGACCAACACTAGCTTTACCTTTATCAAGTTTAGCCACATATTTTAATCTTGAATTTTTATCTTTTGCATTATTTAAAATAGTGTTGAAGTGTTCTTTGTTTTTCTTTAATGATAATAGAAAATCTTCTTTAGATTCTGAATTTATAGATTCATTAGGTAAAAAATGATTTTTTTTAATGTCATCAAATTCAAGTTTATAACCACTTTCTCTAGCCAAGATTAATATTTTTCTTGATACATCAACTCCGCATAAATCAATTTTTGGGTCTGGCTCAGTATATCCTAGACCTACTGCATTAGATACAATCTCATGAAAAGTGTCATTTTCTTGAAAATTATTAAAAATATAATTTAAAGTTCCAGATAGAACAGCTTCAATTTTTATGATTTTATCACCTGAATTTATAAGGTTATTTAGTGTGCTAATAATTGGAACTGCTGCACCTACATTAGTTTCATATAAAAATGGTGAGTTGTTATCTCTAGATAAGGACTTTAGATCTTCATAGCTAGAAAAAACATCTGAATTAGCAATTTTGTTACAGGTTATGATTCCTACACCATTTTTTAGATATTCTCTATATGTATTAGGTATCAAATCACTTGCAGTATTATCTATAAATAAACTGTTTCTCAGGTTTAATTCTAAAATCTTTTGCTGAAAAACATTACTGTTTGCATTTATTGTAGATTTATTTAATTGTTCTATCCAGTTATTTAGATTTATTTCAGAATTAGATATTATCATTTTTCTGGAATTGGATATTCCAAGTACTTTTAAATTTATTTTAAGATTTTTTGCAATAAATTGTTTTTGATTTTTAATTTGATCTATTAAAAATCCACCAACATTTCCTACTCCAGTTATAAATAGATGAATATCCTTAAGATTATCTTCAAAAAAGATTTCGTGTAATGCGTTTAGTGCTTTTTTTGTATTAGTCTCATCAATGATAATTGATATATTTCTCTCAGATGCACCTTGTGCTATTGCTCTAATGTTTATGTTGTTTTGACCTAACGCGTTGAATAACTTACCACTTATACCTTTTTTACTTTTCATCTTATCTCCAACGATCGCAATATTAGATAAGCCAGTCTCTATTTGAGATTTATTTATTCTATTTTGGGATATTTCAAATTCAAACTCTTCATCAATTACTTTTTTAGCAGTTGAGGCATCATCTGAATCAATTGCGATACAAATTGAAAATTCTGAAGAAGCTTGAGTAATCATTACAACATTAATTTTATGTATAGATAGAGATTCAAAAAATCTTTTTGAGAACCCAGGAACTCCAACCATACCTGAGCCTTCAAAATTAAGGATTGAAATATTTTTTATATGACTGATCCCTTTTACAATTTCATCATCGTCAAGTTTTGTTGAATTTGATATGCATGTACCGTTAGCTTCTGGATCAAATGTATTTTTGATATAAACAGGTATGTTTTCCTCAATTAAAGGCTGAAGAGTTGGGAAATAAATAACTTTTGCCCCAAAAAAAGAGAGTTCCATAGCTTCTTTATAAGAAAGGAACTCAATTGGTAATGCCTTTTTAACAATCTTGGGGTTTGCACTATACACTCCACTAACATCAGTCCAAATTTCAAGAGATTTTGCATTGCAATATTTTGCAAAAATAGCAGCACTATAATCAGACCCACCTCTTCCTAAGTTTGAAATTTCATTTTTCTCATTGGAACAAATATATCCGGGAGCAATAATAAATTTTGATTTGATTAAGTCTAATTTATTTTTAATGTTTATAGATGATTTATCATTATCCAGTACTTCATTATTGTTAAAGTTTTTACTGTAAATAACTTCTTTTGAGTCAATAAATGATATATCAAAACTCTTTTGTTTTAGAATTTCAAAAATTATGTTGCTTGAAAGTATTTCGCCAAGAGTTAACACTTTTGAAATTGTTTTTTGAGTCACCTCATCTATTGTAGAAATAGCATCAAATATATCTTCAAGCTCATTTAGTTTTTCTTTCAAAAAACTTTTTAGCGAACTTTGAGCATTTAAGCTAGATAGATTCTCTATTACCTCTAAATGTCTCTTTTCAATTTCTTTGATTACATCTTCAGTAGACTTTCCTTTTAAGTGAAGACATTTTTGAAGTAGATTGGTAATACCGCTAAATGCAGATACAACAATAATTATGTTGTCATCATAGCTTTCTAGAATGGTAATAACCTTTGATATTGATTTTGAATCAGCAACAGATGTGCCCCCAAACTTTAGAACTTTCAAGAAGCTATTTCTTTTTTATTAATTAATAATATCAAATTATCTTGATCAGGTTTATGATCAACGTATAATTTATCTCCAGCTTTTATTTTATCAGAAACAAGATTTTCAGCAATCAAGTCTTCAACATACTTCTGAATCATTCTGTTAAGCGGTCTAGCTCCATTTTTTTTATCAAATCCTTTTTCACAGATGAAAGATTTAGCTTTTGCGGAAATTGATAAATCATAGCCTATATTGCTAACTCTTTCTTTAAGTTTATTAACCTCTATAGTTACAATTTTATTGATTTCTTTTAAAGAGAGTGAATTGAAAATTATACAATCATCAATTCTATTTAAAAATTCAGGTGCAAATGTATTTTTTAAAGCTCTTTGTATTACTTTCTGTTCGGTCTGTGAAGTTTGATCGACAGAGGATTTAGTTTCAAAACCAACTCCAATACCAAAGTCATTAATTTGTTTAACACCTATATTAGAGGTCATAATTATAATAGTATTTTGAAAGTTTATTTTTCTTCCAACACTATCTGTTAAAAAACCATCATCAAGAATTTGAAGAAGCATACTATAAATATCTGGATGCCCCTTTTCAATTTCATCAAATAAAACTACAGAATAGGGTCTACGTTTTACTTTTTCTGTTAGTTGACCTCCTTCTTCATAGCCAACATAACCAGGAGGAGCTCCTATTAATCTTGATACAGAAAACTTCTCCATGTATTCACTCATATCAATTCTAATCAAGTTTTCTTCTGATTCAAATATCTCCGAAGCTAAAACTTTAGCTAATTGGGTTTTCCCAACACCAGTTTGTCCGAGAAAAATAAATGAACCAATAGGTCTGTTGGGAGAATTTAAACCTGCTCTATTTCTTTGAATTGATTTAACAACTTTAGAAACAGCTTGATCTTGCCCAATAATTTTATCTTTAATTATTTTCTCAAGTTTTGATAATTTATTCTTTTCAGTTGACACAATTTTGTTAACAGGAATGTTAGTCATCATAGAAACTACATCAGCAATTTCATTTTCATCAACTGTAACTCTATTTAGTTTTGAATCTTCATGCCATCTATTTTGAGCTTCAACTAGTTTTTTCTCGACTCTTTTCTCATCATCGCGAAGTTTAGCTGCCTCCTCATATTTTTGTTTTTTTACAACAGAGTTTTTTAATTCTCTAACATCCTCTAGTTGTTTTTCCATAAGAATGACTTCTTCAGGAACATCCATATTATTTATATGGGCTCTTGATCCAGCTTCATCTAGGGCATCAATAGCCTTGTCTGGAAGAAACCTGTCTGTAATATATCTTTGACTCAGTTCAACACAAGCAATTAATGCATCATCTGTGTAATTGACATTATGATGAGATTCATATTTATCTTTTATATTTCTTAAAATTTCAACTGTTTCTTCTTTATTAGTTTCCTCAACAAGAATTTTTTGAAATCTTCTTTCAAGCGCACCATCTTTTTCTATATGTTGACTGTATTCGTTTAATGTTGTAGCTCCAATACATTGTATTTCGCCTCTAGCTAAAGCAGGTTTAAACATATTGGACGCATCTAAACTTCCAGTTGCACCTCCAGCACCTACTATTGTATGAATTTCATCAATAAATAAAATTATATTTCTATTTTTTTCAAGTTCATTCATAACAGCCTTCATTCTTTCCTCAAACTGCCCTCTATATTTTGTTCCTGCAACTAAGCTGGCTAGATCAAGAGTTATTACTCTTTTTCCATAAAGAATTCTTGAAACTTTTTTCTGAATTATTCTTAATGCTAAACCTTCTGCAATAGCAGATTTACCTACACCTGGTTCTCCGATTAAAAGTGGATTATTCTTTTTTCTTCTACTGAGAATCTGGGATACTCTTTGAATCTCTTTATCTCTACCTATTACCGGGTCTAACTTATTGGATTCAGCTAGCGCAGTCATATCTCTTCCAAAATTATCTAAAACAGGAGTCTTAGTTTTAGAAGTTGATTTTGTCTTTTGTTTTGAAGAAAATGGATTGTTTGAAGATTGTTCAGAATCATCTTTTTCATCTGGAAAAGCATCAGAAGTTGGATATTCAATTATATCGTCAGACCCAGTCTCATTTATCATAGATTTAAATTTCTCTTTGACACTGTCATAGGTAATTTCCATTTTAGATAAAATCTTAGTAATAGGATCATTATCATTTCGTAAAATACATAATAGTAAGTGAGCGGTATTAATATTTGTACTTTGAAAAAGTTTTGCTTCTAAAAAAGTTGTCTTAAGTGCCCTTTCAGCTTGTCTAGTAAGATGAAGATTTTTCTTTTCGTTTAAATCAATAGTTGAACTGTCAATAATAGCTGGATTTAAAAGTTCAACTTTCTTTCTAAGTTCATCAAGATTTATTTCAATTGAATTTAAGATGGATATTGCTTTACCTCCTCCATCTCTGAGCATTCCCAACAGTAAATGTTCTGTTCCTATTTGCTTATGCCCTAATCTTAAAGCCTCTTCCTTACTGTAAGAAATTACATCTTTAACTCTTGATGAAAAATTATCGTCCATTATCAATTATTTATTGTCTAAAATATATCTTTAAACTAAATAAACAAAGAAAATGATTATACTAATTGTTTATTTCGAGATAAAACTTTTCAATTGATAATGTTAATAAATATTCTTTTTTTAGAAGAAAATATTTGATGTTAATAACCCTTGATTATTTATTTTAGCATTAATATAATATTATGGAAAAAGAAAAATTAATTCCAATTAAGATTGAAGATGAAATGAAGTCAGCTTACATCGATTATTCGATGTCTGTAATTGTTTCAAGAGCATTACCAGATGTAAGGGATGGGCTAAAGCCAGTTCACAGAAGAGTACTTTTTGGAATGAATGAAATGGGAGTTAGATCTTCATCTTCATATAAAAAATCTGCAAGAATTGTTGGAGATGTTATGGGTAAATATCACCCACATGGTGATAGTTCAGTATACGACACTATGGTTAGGATGGCTCAGGAATGGAGTCTAAGATACAATCTAGTAGATGGACAGGGAAATTTTGGATCTGTAGATGGTGACAGTCCTGCAGCAATGAGATATACAGAGGCTAGAATGCAAAAAATATCTGAAGATCTTTTATCCGATATAGATAAAGAGACTGTAGATTTTCAGCTTAATTTTGATGATACAATAATGGAACCTACTGTTCTTCCAACTAGAGTTCCTGCACTAATTATAAATGGTGCTTCTGGTATTGCAGTTGGAATGGCTACAAATATGCCTCCTCACAATCTTTCTGAGGTTATAGATGGGATTATGGAATACATAGATAACAATGACGTTACTATAGACGAGCTTATTAAACATATTAAAGCTCCAGATTTTCCAACTGGTGGTACTATATATGGTTATGATGGAGTAAAAGAAGCTTTTCATACAGGTAAAGGAAGAGTAGTCATGAGGGGAAAGGCTATTATTGAGAATGTTAACGATAGAGAATGTATAATAGTGTCTGAAATTCCTTATCAGGTAAATAAGGCAGATATGATTAAAAAAACTGCAGACTTAATTAATGATGGTAAAATTGAGGGAATTTCTACAATTAGAGACGAATCAGATAGAAACGGAATGAGAGTTGTTTATGTATTGAAGAGAGATTCAATTCCAAATATAGTTTTAAACAAACTTTACAAGTACACATCTCTTCAATCATCATTTAGTGTAAATAATGTTGCTCTAGTAAATGGAAGACCTCAACTTTTAAATCTTAAAGATTTAATTCATCATTTTGTTGATCATAGACATGATGTTGTTGTTAAAAGAACTAACTATGAACTAAAGAAGGCTGAGCAAAGAGCACATATTCTAGAAGGTTTAATTATTGCTAGTGACAATATAGATGATGTTATTGATTTGATAAAAAAATCATCAAATGCAGAAGATGCTAGACTAAAGCTTGAAAAAAAATATAAGCTTTCAGAGATTCAAGCTAAGGCTATAATTGAGATGAGATTAAGACAGCTTACTGGGCTTGAACAAAATAAATTAAGAGAAGAATACGATGAACTTCAAAAAGTAATTAAGGGCTTTAAAGAATTACTAGATAGTAAGCCTATGAGAATGAAGCTTATCAAAGAAGAACTATCTGTTATTAAAGATAAATATGGTGATGAGAGAAGGTCAGTAATTGAATATGCAGGTGGTGACTTTAGGGTTGAAGATATTATCCCAGATGAAAAAGTAGTTATAACTATATCACATGCAGGTTATATAAAAAGAACACCTCTTACAGAATATAAAACTCAAAATAGAGGAGGAGTTGGTCAAAAAGCAACTAAAACAAGAGATGAAGACTTTTTAGAGGACTTATTTGTTGGAACAAATCATCAATATATGTTGTTTTTTACTCAGAAAGGTAAATGTTTTTGGATGAGAGTCTATGAAATTCCTGAAGGTTCAAAAAACTCAAAAGGAAGAGCTATTCAAAATCTTATCAATATAGAACAAGATGACAGGGTGAAAGCTTTCATTTGTACCCAGGATTTAAAGGATGAAGATTATGTGAACAGTAATTATGTAATTATGGCTACAAAAATGGGTCAGGTAAAGAAAACTTCTTTAGAACAATATTCTAGACCTAGATCTAATGGAATTAATGCAATTACAATTAAAGATGGAGATGAATTACTTGAAGCTAAGCTGACTAATGGAAATAGTCAAATAATGCTAGCTGTTCAATCTGGAAAAGCAATCAGATTTGAAGAGAGTAAAACTAGACCAATGGGAAGAAATGCTTCTGGTGTGAGAGGTATCAGGTTAAAAGATAATAAAGATGAAGTTGTTGGTATGATTTCCGTAAACGATATGGATGCTAACATTTTAGTTGTTTCCGAAAATGGTTATGGTAAAAGATCATCTCTAGAAGACTATAGGTTAACTAATAGAGGAGGTAAAGGTGTGAAAACTATATCTATTACAGAAAAAACTGGTAAATTAGTATCATTAAAAAGCGTTTCTGATAATGACGATTTAATGATTATAAATAAATCTGGTATAGCAATTAGAATGCAAGTCGAAGATCTAAGAGTTATGGGGAGAGCAACTCAAGGTGTCAAGGTTATCAGCCTAAAAGATGGAGACAGTATAGCGGCTGTTGCTAAAGTAATGAAAGATGATGATGATCTAGAAGATATTAATGAAATTGAATTTACAGGAGATACTATTTAACAAATTGAATATGAAAAAACTAATATTACTTACATTATTATTCACAGTCTTTTTTTCAACAGCTCAAAAAAAAGAACTAAGAAATGCAAATAAATTTTTTATATCTGGAGAATATTCATCAGCTATAGATTTATTGGATTCAGCAAAAGATATTTTTGATTCAAGTGATGACAAAATCAAATCTCAAGTTATGTTGCTTTATGGAAAACTTCATACCTCTATGGAAGACTTTGAGTTAGCTATGAAAGCATTTGATATGTCAAAAAACTTAGGTACTAATGATCAAATTTTAAATCCTGAGATAAGAAAACTTGAAACTGCTATCATAACTAGTGCAGTTGGAGATAATGAAACTGAAAATTATAGTAGTGCAGCAAAAAAACTGAAAATGGTCTATGATCTAAATACTGAAATAAATCAAGAATATTTATACTATGCTGCTTCTTCTGCTGTTAACTCACTAGATTACCCATTAGCTCTTGATTATTACGAGCTATTAAGAGATATTAAATACGAGGGTATTGAAACTAAATTTTATATAACTGAAGTATCATCTGGAAATGAAATTGAGATAAATTCTGAAACAGAATTTAATTTATTACAAAAATCAAAAGAGTACGAAAACCCTAGGGAAGAAGATACTGATTCAAAGTTTCCAGAAATAGTTAAAAATATTGCACTAATTTATAAAGAACTAGGTCAAAATGATAAAGCATTAGCTGCAATTGAAGCTGCTAGATCATCTAACCCTGATGATGTGGGCTTAATAATGACTGCAGCAAATATTTATTTTGAGCTTGGCAACAAGGAGGCTTTTAAAGTCGCAATGGCTGAAGCTATTGAAAAAGATCCAAATAATGCTATTCTATATTACAATTTAGGTGTTGTAAGTGCTGATCTTGGAGAAAAAGATGATGCAATTTCATATTATGAAAAATCAATAGAGTTAGATCCAAATAATGAAAATAGTTATTTAAACTTGGTTGCTCTAGTTTTAGAGGGTGAACAAGATATTGTATCTCAGATGAATAGTTTAGGTACCTCAAGGGCTGATAATTTAAAATATGATGAACTTAAGGAGTCAAGAGAAAATCTATATAAACAATGTGTTCCTATTCTAAAGGATCTGATATCTATCAACAATAATATTGAAGCTATTAGAACTCTTATGAATATCTACGGAACCATTGGTGATAACACTGGTTATATGGAGATGAAAAATCTTTTAGAACAACAAGATTAAATATTTCTTTTTCAGGTCATTTTTTTATCTAAATTTGTAAAATCTTTTTGGAGAGGTGCCAGAGTGGTAATGGAGCAGATTGCTAATCTGTCGACGTGTAAGCGTCGCCAGGGTTCGAATCCCTGTCTCTCCGCATTTAAAAGGTCGCGTAGCTCAGCTGGATAGAGCATCTGGTTTCTAACCAGACGGTCATAGGTTCGAATCCTATCGCGATCACTTCTTTTTATTATAAGATTGTTTAAAGCCATAAATTACTTTGAACAATCTTTTTTTATATTGTATAATAATAAAGATGAAAAAATTAATAATTCTTATTATTCTATTTTGTTTCTCCTGCAAATCTCAATCGGAGACTAATCTAAATCCAAATTTTGTTTTTATTCTAGCAGATGATTTAGGTTATGGAGAATTAGGGATATTTGGTCAAAAGTTAATAGAAACTCCAAATATAGACCAGTTAGCAAAAGAAGGGATGATACTTACAGATCATTATACTGGATCTCCTGTTTGTGCCCCTGCTCGTGCTGTATTATTAACAGGTCTTCATTCTGGAAATAATCCAATAAGAGGTAATGATGAGTGGAAAGAAAGGGGAGATGTATGGAGTTTTCAAGCTATGTTAGATAACCCAGAACTTGAAGGTCAACGCCCAATGCCAGATTCAATAATTACTGTAGCAAAATTTCTCCAATCTAAAGGATACAAAACAGGAATGGTTGGAAAATGGGGTCTAGGGGCTCCAAATACAAATAGTATTCCAAATAATAAAGGTTTTGATTTTTTTTATGGATATAATTGTCAGAGACAAGCTCATACTCTCTATCCAAGTCATTTGTGGAGAAATAAAGAAAGACATATTTTAGATAATAAGATAGTTAATAAAGGTAAACTTCAAGTAGGACTTGATCCATACAATTCAAAAAGTTATAATCCGTATAATCAAAATGATTATGCTCCAACTCTAATGCACAAAGAAGCATTAAGTTTTTTAGATAGAAATAAAGAAAATAATTTCTTTCTTTATTATGCTTCTCCTATTCCGCATCTTCCACTTCAAGCGCCAAAGGAATGGGTTGATTATTATCATGAAAAATTTGGAGAAGAAAAACCATATACTGGTGGGTCTGGTTATTATCCAAACCAATATCCAAAAGCAACATATGCAGCAATGATTTCTTATTTAGATCAACAGGTTGGTGAAATAGTTAAAAAATTAAAAGAAATTGGCAAGTATGATAATACGTTTATAGTTTTTACAAGTGACAATGGCCCAACTCATATAGAACATGTTGATATTAATTTCTTTAATAGTGCAGGTCCTTTTGTAAACTCAAAAAATACTGTCAAAGGTAATGTCAATGAAGGAGGGATAAGAGTTCCAACAATTGTAACCTGGCCTAAAAAAATTAAACCTGGCACTTACTCAGATCATCCAAGTACATTCTATGATTATTTTGCAACAGTATCGGATATTATTGATCAGAAACTACCTTACTTAATAGATGGTGTAAGTTATTATCCTACACTTATAGATGAAAAACAGGATAAACATGATTATCTCTATTGGGAATTCCCTGCCTACGGAGGACAACAGGCTATTAGAATTAATAAATGGAAAGGCATAAAGAAGAATTTATTTGAGGGTCCATCTAAACTCCAGCTTTATAATTTATATGATGATCCAAAAGAATTAAATGATATTGCTTTAGATTACCCTGAAATTGTGATTAAAATGGAAAATCTTATGAAAGAGGCTCATACAACTCCGAAAATGGATAAATTTAAAATACCTGTTTTAGATAATAATTTAAAAAAATGAAAAATAACATAACGGTAATATTCCTTTTATTATTTGTAACTCTGTTAATTATATCATGTAATACATCATTAAATAAAGATGAAAAAAAACCAAATATCATAATAATCTATACTGATGATTTGGGTTATGGAGATGTAAGTGCATATAAAAAAGGGTCATTAAAAACCCCTAATATTGATAAATTAGCAAACGAAGGGATTAGATTTAATTACGGATATGCTTCATCTGCAACCTGCAGTCCAAGTAGATACGCACTGTTAACTGGAAACTATCCCTGGAGAAAAGATGGTTTGAGAGTTATTACAGGAGGATCATTAGTAATTGATACAACGGAAATGACTATCCCAAAACTATTAAAAACCAAAGGTTATCAGACAGGTATTGTAGGTAAATGGCATCTTGGTTTAGGATCTGGCGATGGAGTTACAGGATCTGGTATAATTGATTATAACTCTACCATTTCTCCTGGACCAAATCAAGTTGGATTTGACTATTCACATATAATGGCTGATACACAAGATCGTGTTCCAACTGTATATATTGAAAACGGAGATGTTGTTAATCTTGACATTAACGACCCTATAGAGGTTAATTTTTTTCATCAAAACAAAAATGATGATTACGGATTACCAACTGGATTAAAAAACCCTGAACTCACCACAATGAAATGGCATCATGGTCATAATGGCTCAATTGTAAATGGTGTCCCTAGAATTGGTTATATGAAGGGAGGTAATGATGCTCTTTGGAGTGATATTGATATGTCAGATCATTTCCTAGAAAAAGCTAAAGAATATATAAAAAGAAATAAAAAAAATCCTTTCTTTCTATTTTATACTCTTCAACAACCACATGTTCCAAGAACACCTCATCCTAGATTTAAAGGGCTATCAGGAATGGGGCCAAGAGGTGATGCAATAGTTGAAGCAGATTGGAGTATTGGAGAGCTCTATAAAACTCTAGAATCAGAAAATCTACTACACAATACATTAATAATCTTTTCAAGTGATAATGGACCAGTCTTAAATGATGGATACTATGACGATGCTGTTGAGAAACTAGGAGATCATACTCCATCTGGTGGTTTAAGAGGAGGGAAATATAGTCTTTTTGAAGCTGGAACAAGAGTTCCATTTATTACATATTGGAAAGGAAAAATAAATCCAGGAATATCAAACGAGATGATATCACAAATTGATCTTTTAAATTCAATTTCTAGATTAGTTGGGTCAGAATATAAATCAAAAGATGGATTAGAGTTTTTAAATTTAATTATTAATAATAAAGGAAAGGGTAGAGAAGAGTTAATTCTTGAAGCTTCAACAAGGACTGCTTATAGAAAAGGAGACTGGGTAATGATTCCTCCTTACAAGGGGCAATCAATTGCTAGAAATGTTAATATTGAATTAGCAAATTCTTTGGAATTCAAACTATATAATTTAAAGAATGATCCATCACAAAAAAATGATCTTTCAAAAAAAGAAGATAAAAAGTTAGAGGAAATGATTACAAGCTTTATAAAAATCAGAGGCAAAGACTTTACTAACATTAAAGATCTAATTATAAAATAACTTGATTTAATAAAAACCATTTTTATATTTACTTGATAATAAAAACCATGAAATATTATTATTTACTATTATTTTTTATCACATTTTTTATTTTAAGTTGTAATGATAATACACAAAATGAGAAAAAACCTAATATATTATTTATTATGTCAGATGATCATGCTTACCAGGCAATAAGTGCATATGATGATAGACTAATCCAAACTCCAAATATTGATAGAATTTCTGAAGAGGGTATGTTGTTTACTAATGCTTCTGTTACCAATTCTATATGTGCACCTTCTCGAGCAGTTATACTAACTGGTAAACACAGTCACATAAATGGGAAAATAGATAACATTGCAAAGTTTGATGATTCTCAAATGACTTTTCCTCAATTATTTAAAGAGAACGGATATCAAACAGCAATGTTTGGAAAACTTCACTTTGGTAACAACCCGAAGGGTATAGATGATTTCTTGATTCTTCCGGGACAGGGAGATTATATTAATCCTAGGTTTTTAGGAAAGGATAAGGACACTATTATAACTGGATATGTAACAGACGTAATAACTGATTTAACTTTAGATTGGTTTAGGTATAAAAGAGATAAAAACAAACCATTTTTAACTTTCTATCTTCATAAAGCACCACATAGAGCTTGGTGGCCAAGTCCGGAAAAATTTGCTGAATTTTATGATAAAAAATTTCCTGAACCTGAAACTCTTTATGATGACTATTCTGGAAGAGGAACAGCAGCAAAAACTGCAGAAATGAATCTACTTACTCACATGCAATATATGCAGGATAGTAAAGTTAGACCATCAGTTTTTGAAAAAATGAAGAATGTAGAGCCAAAGATTATTTATGCAAGGGGTGATGGAACATTTTTTGAGCCTAGCTCTAATTCATTTAATAACCGTTACGGAAGAGCTAATGAGGAGCAAAAGAAAAAATATGATGTCACTTTAGATAAAATAAGTAAAGATTTTGAATCCAATTGGCCTAAAATGAATGATAAGGAAAAGATGCAATGGAAATTTCAAAGATATATGCAAGACTATTTGGCAACAATTTCATCAGTTGATGATAATGTTGGTCGAGTTTTAGATTATCTGGATGATACAGGACTTGATAAAAATACAATTGTTGTTTATACATCAGATCAAGGTTTCTATCTAGGTGAGCATGGATGGTTTGATAAGAGATTTATTTATGATGAGTCTTTTAAAACCCCATTAATGATTAAATGGCCTAATCAAATTAATCCTGGAACAACAAATGATGAGATGGTTCAAAATCTTGATTTTGCCCAAACCTTTCTAGAAGCTGCTATGATTGAAGAACCTGATGGCATGCAGGGTGAAAGTTTAATCCCATTATTAAAAGGTAATAATCAAAAATGGACTAGAGATGCAGTATACTATCATTATTATGAATATCCTTCAGTTCATATGGCTAAAAGACATTATGGAATAGTTAGTAAAGAATATAAACTGACTCATTTTTATTTCGATGTGGATGAGTGGGAATTATACGATCGTATAAATGACCCTAATGAGATGAATAACGTCTTTAATAATCCAGATTATCAAGATGTTGTTGAGAAGCTAACAGCTGAATTAAAGGAAATGAGAATAGAATACAAAGATTCTGAAGAATTGGATAGAAGCTTTATTTATGATTAAACTAGAAAAAATTACTTCATTATTTAATAAAAAATTACACTTACTTTTTTTTCTTTTTTTAACCTTTTGTACTAATGTTGAGGAAAAAAGTTTAAAACCAGTTACTGTTTGGGAGTTCAGAGAGTTTGTAAACGAATCAAATTATCAAACAGATGCCGAAAGATATGGTTGGTCAATAGTTCAGACAGATGTATATAACTACGAAATTATAAATGGTGCTAATTGGAGAACGCCAGATGGAATTAACCCCTCTATTGATAGTCTACCTGTTACACAGGTCAGTTACAATGATGCAATTGAATATTCTAAATGGGCTGGTGTTAGCCTTCCTACATATGATCAATATTGGGATATAGTTGCAAGCGATAAAAGATTAATAGTTTCAGACAATATGTATCCAGTTTCTCCTGTAGCAGATGTAAATGTTATAGGAAATGTATGGGATATAACAGACTCTAAGAATACAGATCAAGTTAGGTTAGCTGGTGGTTCTCTCTTTTGCTCAATTGATACCTGTCATGGAACACAAGAAGAAAGAGAATTATATGTTGATAAAGAAACTGGTAATATTCACATTGGATTTAGTATTTTAACGGAATAAATGAAATATACACCTAATAAAATAAATAGATGGATGCTTTTTAAGCTTCCTGCTGCCTGGTTAACTGGCGTAAGACTTACTTTAATTGATGAAAGTAAATGTGAAGTCAAAGTTAGATTTAAATGGATTAATCAAAATCCTTATCGATCTATGTTTTGGGCTGTTCAGGCAATGGCTGCAGAGCTAACGACAGGTATGCTTTTAACAAAATCTATTCAAGACTCAAACTCTGATATCTCAATGTTACTCGTTAGTAATAAATCAAGTTTTTATAAAAAAGCAGTAGGTAAAATAACTTTTGTCTGTGATGAAGGTGAAATTGCAAAACAATTAATAAATTCGACTATTAAAAATACTACATCTAAGTCATGGTTTAAGGCTAAAGGGTATGATGAAGCTGGAGACCAAGTCTCTGAGTTTGATTTTGAGTGGTCATGTAAAAAAAGAAAAAATGGATAAAGATTTTTATACTAAACTTAATATGCCTGTAATTGCAGCTCCACTATTTTTAATCTCAGGCCCTAAACTGGTTATTGAATGTTGTAAAAAAGGGATAGTTGGAACTTTTCCAGCATTAAATCAGAGAACTTCGGAAGGATTTGAGGAGTGGGTTGTACAGATTAAGGATGAACTTTCTAAGTTTAAGGAAGATACAGGTATAGAGCCTGCTCCATTTGGTGTAAATTTAATTGTCCATCCATCTAATATTAGAATTAAGGCAGATCTGGACATTTGTGTAAAACATAAAGTTCCTTTGATTATTACATCACTTGGAGCAGTTCCGGATATTGTAAATGCAGTTCACAGCTATGGAGGGTTAGTTTTTCATGATATTATCAAAAAAAGACATGCTGAAAAAGCAGCTGAGGCAAATGTTGATGGTTTAGTTCTTGTTACTGCTGGTGCTGGGGGTCATTCTGGATTGAAAAACCCTATGGCAATGATTTCTTTAATTAAAAAGTTTTTTAAGAAAACAATCATTTTATCAGGATCAATATCTAATGGAAGAGACATAGCATCTGCTCTTCAAATGGGTGCTGATATTGCTTATATGGGTACTAGGTTTATAAATACAAAAGAAAGCATGGCCGAAGAAGAGTATAAAGAAATGATAATCAATTCTTCTGCGGAAGACATTGTCTATACAGCTGCTGTATCAGGTGTTCATGCTAATTTCTTAAGACCTAGTTTAGAAGCAATGGGTGTAACTGAGGATGTTTGGAATGATTCAAAAAAAATTGATTTCGGCAAGGATATGGCTGAAGCTGAAGCTAAGGCATGGAAGACAATATGGTCTGCAGGACATGGTGTGAGCTCAATTAATGATAATCCTACGACAAAAGACCTAGTTGATAACCTTAAGAAAGAGTTTATAGAGTCAATAGAATCTCAGAAAAAGAATTTAGATTTTAGCAAAAATATTTACTAATATATAATGCTTGAAATTTTAACAACCGGAGGTACTATCGATAAAGTTTATTTTGATAAAAAAAGTAACTATGAAGTTGGTGACCCTTTCGTAGAAGAATTACTTCATAAAATGAATGTAAATATTTCTTTTAAGGTTAAATCTTTAATGAGAATTGATAGTTTAGATATGACTGATATTCATCGTGTGGAAATCTTAAACTACATAATGAATTCTAATTCAAATAATTTTTTGATAACTCATGGAACAGATTCTATTGTTGAAACTGCTATTTACTTAAAAAAAATTTCAGATAAAACAATTGTTCTTACGGGCTCATTGAAACCTGCAATATTTATTGATAATGATGCTATTTTTAACGTTGGATCAGCTTTGACTTCTGCTCAAATTTTAAAAAAGGGAGTTTATATAGTAATAAATGGTCAGGTATTCAATCCGGATAATGTTAGAAAGAATTTAGAGAAAAATATTTTTGAAACAATTAATTAGTTAATGACTTTATTGCAGATATAGAATATATTGCTGCTGTTTCTGTTCTTAATCTATTCTTTCCCAAAGTAATTTCTTTGACATTACTTTCTAAAGCGTGAATAATTTCTTTATCTGAAAATCCTCCTTCAGGACCTATCATTAAACATATATTATTACTCTTTATAAAACCTTTATCTAATTTATTATCTGTTTTCATATTTGCCATAATCTTTTCATCATTATTATTTGAAATAAAACTTAGATAATCCTCTACATCATTTATAATAGGTTTATAGCATTGATTTGATTGTTTCATTGAACTAATTATTATTCTTTCTAATCTTTCAATGTTAACATTCTTTTTCTCAGTGAATTCTGAAATTATTGGAGTTATTTGATTAATCCCTAGCTCAGTTGCTTTTTCAACAAACCATTCAAACCTTGAACTATTCTTTAACGGAGAAATTGCAACATGAATTGATAACTTATCTCGTTTGTAATTAATAATCCTCTTAATTTCAACCTTAATGTTTTTACCTTTTTCAAGTATTTCTGCCTCACATATTGAACCTTTTCCATTTGTTATCTTGATTAGTTCACCTATATTTTTTCTAAATGACTTAGTTATATGTTTACTATCAATTTGATTAATAGTAATTAATTTATCCTCGGTTTCAAAATTTGAATAAAATAAGTCCATTAGAAAGTTAATCTTGGTGATGGTGTTATGTTTAAGCTCGATTCAATTGATTCTTTATATTTTAAATGGCCTACTATTGCAATCATCGCTGCATTATCTGTTGTGTATTGAGGCTCAGGAATAAAAACATCCCAATCATTTTCTTTAGATTCAATGTGTAATCTTTTTTTTAAGTATGAATTAGCTGAAACACCTCCACCAAAAACTATTGTTTTTAGATTATTTTCACTTGAAAGTGATTCAACTTTATGTAATAAGTTGTCAATTAAATTTTTTTGAATTGAGGCACATATATCATTTAGATTCTCATCTATAAAATTTTTATTTTGAGTTTTTTCTTTGTGTAGGAAATTTATAAATGCAGTTTTTGTTCCGCTATAACTAATATTACCACCTTTAACTTTTGGTAAAGGGAATTTAAATTTTAATTCATCGCCAATTTTAGATAATTTATCTATTTCAGGACCTGCAGGGTATCCTAAACCTATTTTTTTACCACATTTATCAAAGGCTTCACCTATAGCATCATCTAATGTTTGACCTAAGATCTTCATTTTAAAGTAATCTTTTACTAAAATAAACTGAGTGTGTCCACCAGATATAGTTACACCAAGAAAAGGAAATGAAGGTTTTTTTAAATCATTTTTAATGAAGTGGACAAGTAAGTGAGCCTGCATATGATTTACATCTATTACAGGTATGTTTAATGATAATCCAAGTCCTTTAGCAAATTCAGCACCTATTATTAATGATCCCATCAAACCTGGCCCTCTTGTAAATGCAATTGCTGAAATTTCTTTTACTGAAACATTTGATTTTTTTAAAGCGGAGTCAACTACAGGTATAATATTTGAGAGGTGAGCTCTTGATGCTAATTCAGGAACAACTCCACCATATTTTTTATGGATACTTTGGTTAGCTATTACATTAGAAAGAACTCTTCCATTTTTTAATATAGAAGCAGATGTGTCATCACATGATGATTCAATACCAAGTATATATATATCTTTAATTGACATTACTATCTTTGTATTAACAAATTTAAACAAGAATTACCATTAAGAATTCAAAAAAAATAGTTTTAATTACTTCAGGGATAATAATCCTTGTTGTATCAGCTTTTTTTACAACTATTAATTCTTCAAGTTTTCAAGAGTATGTTAAAATGAGTATAGTAGATTATATTAATAAAAATACTACTAGCACAATTCAAATTCAAAATTCAAAATTTAACTTAAAAGGTGAGTTAGTAGTTTCAGATATATTGCTCTCAAATTATAATTCAGATACAATTTTAGTATTGGAAACTCTGAAAACAAGGTACATTCCTTTAATTTCAAATAGTCAGTATGATAGCTCACTTTATCTTGAGGGATTACAATTATATTTTAATCAAAAAAACAGTGAAGTTGAATCAAGTCCTTTTGATGAAGAAATACTTGATAATTTATTTTTCGATAATCTTTTTGTATCAAATTCTAATTTATTTATAGTTAATGATTCGATTCAATATTCTGTTGATGTGAATTATCTGAATGTTAATAAAATTGAAAAAAATATAAATGGAGTAAGCTTTGATATATCAACTTTTGCAGGGGTTATAGACAACTACTCCATTGATCGTTTCGATGGTAAATTTGAATTAAAGAAAGATAGAGTTTCATTTAAAAACTTTTATCTTTCAGATAAAAAGCAGTATTTAGAGGGAGATCTAGATTTTTATTTAAATGAAGACTTTTCAGTAAATAATTTTAATAATTCTAACATTAGATTTAATCTTAATTCAGAGAACTTTAAGTTAGATGAGATTATTCTTTCAAATTTTATATCAGGTGAAATAAATTTTTCAGGATCTATAAATAACTTAATAATAAATAAAGCTTTAATCAATACGGACTTATTCAATATAGAATCCAAAATAGATATTAAAAATGCACTATCCTCCTCTCCTAATGTTAAAATTGCTTTAGATAATCTGAATTTTAATAAACAGAGTATAAATTCAAAATATAAGCTTGATAATAGGATTAGTTATCCAGCTATGAACGGGAATTTAATTTTGGATGATAAAACAATTACATATAAATTAAATCAGATTGATGAATCTAAAACTAAAGTTAATATAAATGGAACAGCAGAATTAGATGATATTTTATCATATAAATTTATTTTTGATGCTGAACTTAATGCAGATGACGAGATTTTAGATTATTTAAATTTAAATTCTCTTAATATAAATTCAAGTGTAGACGGAACATCTAAACAATTAAACTTACTTGACTCTTCAATTAATATATTTAAAAACGATAAAGAAATAGAATTAGAAATTAATTCTAGTCTAATTAATAATATTTTAATCGCTGAGATAGATATAGCATCAGAAAACATTATTATTAATTCTATTCTGTCAGGTAATACTTTAAACAAATCATATAAGATTAAAAGTGATTTAGATATAAAGAATACTTCTAATTCAGAATTTCTAAATTTTAAAACAGAAGCAAGTATAGAAGTCAATTTATTAGAGTTAGAAAATATTAAATCGTTTATTTCTCTCCAAAACATTTATTTTAAGAACTCTAATAATGAACTTTCTTTAGAATCTTTTTCTGAGATTAATAACCTTGTAGACTCTAGTTTTATAAATAATGATAAGGATTATGATTTGACCATTAACTATTTAAATGATAAGTTCTCTATACAATCTTATTTAGGAGATAAATTTAATTTTTCAGGATATTATAAAAATGAAGATGATTTAGACTTAAATGTGCAAATTTCAAATTTAATGGTGTCAAACTTTTTTGAAATTAATAGAAATCCTATTAAAGGAAATATATCATCAAATATTAGTGTAAATAGAAATCCTGAAAATAGAACTTTAGATTTTAAATCAAGCATTTCTAATATTTCTACACTAGATTATAATATTGGTGATTTAAGTTTGGAGGTCTTTGGAAATACTGATTATAATTCATATTCAGTTAATCTTAATTTAACAGATAAAGATTATGATTATATTAATGGAGAGGGTACTATTATAGCTACTAACGATAAACCTAATATAGATATTGATTTACTGGTAAATGATTTTGATATATCGTTTATTGAAAAAATAGGCTTAAATACAATGTCTAAAATATCTAGCAAAGTATCCGGTGAACTAAATTTATGGGGTGCTTTGGATAACATTCAGCACAATGGGATACTTTATTTGAATGAATCAAGATTTACTATACCATACATAAATATTGAATACTTGTTATCTGATAATTCTCAGATTACTCTATATAATCAAAACTTTGAATTAAATAATATTTCTTTAGGTACTATTGATTCAGAATCAAAAACTACATTAAATGGAAAAATTTTTCATAAAGATTATAAAAATTGGAATTTAGATCTAGCTTTTAAATCAGACAAATTATATATAATGAATAGAGAGTTTTCTGAAAATCAAAATTTTTATGGAAAAGCATTTATAGGCGGGGATATTTTATTAAACGGTCCAACAAATAATGTTAGTATAAATATTGATGCTATTACAAGGGATGGAACTTCAATAGTGATACCTAATTCTCAAAGTTATTCAGTTGAAGATTTTTCATTTATTAAATTTAGTGACCTTAATTCTTATTCAAATGTATCAACAACATCTAAAAATCAAATAGCTGAATCTGTAAAAACCTTAGATTTAAATATGAATCTTGAAATCAATAATAGTGCAGAAATTGAAATAACTATTGATAAAGAAACTGGAAGCTATATTAGAGGAAGTGGAGATGGTAATTTGTTTATGGAAATAGATTTAGATGGTAAATTTAATATGTTCGGAGATTTCACTACTAAGGAAGGAATTTATAACTTTAGAAATCTTGCTTTAATTGATAAAAAATTTCAGTTAAAACAAGGAGGTAGTATAATATGGGACGGTGAACCCTTGGGAGCACAGATGAATATTCAGGCTACATATAATGTTCCTGGAGGAGCAAATCCAGCTTTGCTTCTTGATAATCCTAATTTTAATAAAAAAATTCCAACTAACGTTGATATAAACCTTACAGGAGACTTAACAAAACCAAATAGTCCAGATTTTGAAATATTTTTTCCGAATACAAGCAGTACTGTTACATCAGAAATTAATTATAAACTAAATGATCCAGAAGTAAGGCAACTTCAAGCCATTTCTCTTCTAACTCAAGGAATCTTCATCAATGAGGTCAGTGTATCTATTGAGGGAGTTACTAATAATATTTATGAAAAAGTTTCTGAACTATTTAGTGATGTTCTTGGAGGTTCTCAGGGTCCTTTGGAAGTAGGTTTAAATTATTTACAAGGTGATAGAAGTGATATCTTAGACATAAAGACTGAAGATAGGTTTGGTGTTACTCTTTCAACTAAAATCAGTGACAAAATCTTATTCAATGGGAAAATAGGAGTTCCAATTGGTGGAATTGAAGAAACTCTTATAATTGGTGATGTTCAAATAGATTTTATTTTAAATGAAGATGGGAGTTTAAAAGCAAAAGTTTTTAATAAAGAAAATGAATTTAGATATATTGGAGATGAATTAGGTTACACTCAAGGTCTAGGTTTATCCTATCAAGTCGACTTCCAAACTTTTAGAGATTTATTATCAAAAATAATATCAAATAATAATTAATAATTTCAAGTTATTGCTTAATAACCTAAAATTTTATAATTAAATTTGTGCAACTTAAAAAAATTGGCAGATAAAGTAAAAAAAATAGGTGTTTTAACTTCAGGTGGCGATGCACCTGGAATGAATGCTGCTGTCAGAGCAGTTGTTAGAGCCGCTGTATACAATAATATTGAGTGTTATGGTGTTTATAAGGGCTATGAGGGTTTAATATCAGATGATCTAGTAAAGCTTAATGCTAGAGGAGTAAACAATATTGTAAATAAAGGAGGAACTATATTAAAATCTGCAAGATGTTTGGAATTCAGAACAAAGGAAGGGCGCGCTAAAGCAAAAAAAACACTAGATAAACATGGAATTGATTCATTAGTTGTTATTGGTGGAAATGGTTCTTTAACTGGTGCACTTTTATTAGAAGATGAGCATGGAATTAATGTAATAGGTATCCCAGGCACTATTGATAATGACCTAGCTGGAACAAGATGTAGTCTAGGATATGACACTGCTCTTAATACAGCTGTAAATGCTATAGATAAAATTAGAGATACTGCTAGTTCTCATAATAGACTTTTCTTTATAGAAGTAATGGGTAAAGGCTCAGGACATATAGCTCTTAATGCAGGAATTGGTGCAGGTGCAGAAGAGGTCCTAATTCCTGAACAAAAAATGGGATTAGATAGGCTTTTAGATTCTCTAAAAAAGAGTGAAAAATCTGGTAAATCTTCAAGTATTATTGTTGTTTCTGAAGGGGATAAAATAGGTGATAATGTTTTTAGTTTTTCTTCATATATTGAAAAAAATCTTCCCCACTACGAAATTAGAGTATCTATCCTAGGTCATATACAAAGAGGCGGAACACCTTCTTGTTTTGATCGAGTATTAGCATCCAGAATGGGTGTTTATGCGGTTGATTGTCTAATTGAGCAAAAGAGTAAGATTATGGTTGGTATAATTGATGATGAAATGGTTGCAGTTCCTATTAGCCAGGCTATTAAGGGAGGTCAGTCTTTAGATAAAGATTTAGTTAGAGTATGTGATATAATTTCAATTTAATTTTAATAAAAATAATAATATGGCAATTAATATTGGTATAAATGGTTTTGGTAGGATAGGTAGACTAGTTTTTAGGTCTGCAATTAATAATGATGATTTTAATGTTTTATCTATAAATGATCTTCTTGACATTAATCATCTTGCATATTTATTAAAATATGATTCTGTTCATGGAACATTTGATGGATCTGTCGAAATAAGTGATAACAAATTAATAGTAAACGGAAAAACCGTTAAAATTACAGCTGAAAGAGATCCTAATAATATAGATTGGTCTGGACTAGGTGTGGATGTAGTTGCTGAATGTACTGGTATATTTACTTCAATTGAAACAGCTTCTTCTCATCTCAATTCAGGTGCAAAAAAAGTTGTTATTTCAGCTCCTAGTCCAGATGCCCCTATGTTTGTAATGGGAGTAAATCATAATGATGTTAAATCATCAGATACAATTGTTTCAAATGCATCATGTACAACTAATTGTTTAGCACCAATTGCTAAAGTTTTAAATGATAATTTTGAAATTAAAGAAGGATTAATGACAACTGTTCATGCTGCTACAGCTACTCAATTTACTGTTGATGGTCCTTCTAAAAAAGATTTTAGAGGAGGTAGAAGTTCTCTGTTAAACATCATTCCTAGTTCTACAGGTGCAGCTAAAGCTGTAACAAAAGTTATTCCTTCATTAGAGGGTAAATTGACAGGTATGGCTTTTAGGATTCCTACTGCAAATGTTTCAGTTGTTGACCTTACAGTTAGGTTAAATAAAGAAACTTCTTACAATGAAATAAAAAATGCTATGAAAAGTGCTTCTTTAAATGATTTAAAAGGAATACTTGGTTATTGTGATGACTTAGTTGTATCTCAAGATTTTATTGGTGATAAAAGGACATCAATATTTGATGCAAATGCAGGTATGGAGTTAAACTCAAATTTCTTTAAAATAATATCTTGGTATGATAATGAATGTGGTTACTCAAACAAACTACTTGATTTAGCCAAGCATGTTTACTCAATCTAATATAAAATATGATTTTAGTTGTTGACAGTGGTTCTACTAAGACTGATTGGATAGCCCTAGATAATGAAGGCTTAGAAATTTTTTCTACTCAAACGTTGGGTCTTAACCCTCAAATGCTGTCAAATGAAATATTAAATGAAAGAATAAAAAATAATTTTGATATCTACAAAAACAGAAAGTTAGTAAATAAACTTTTTTTTTATGGAGCGGGTTGTGGAGTTAAAGATACCCAAAACCGTATACTTAAGGTTTTTAAATCAATTTTTGTAAATAGTGAGTTTGACATAAAAGAAGACACCTATGCAGCTGTCTATTCTGCAGTTGATAAAGGTATTCCCTCTATTGTAAATATTATTGGAACTGGTTCTAACTGTTCATATTATGATGGTAAAAATGTAATCCAAAAAGTTCAATCTCTGGGATATGTGTTAATGGATTATGCTAGTGGGAACTATTATGGTAAATATCTTATCAGAGCTTATTATTTTAATAAAATGCCTGAATATTTAAGAGATGAATTTTCTAATAATTATGATTTATCTCCAAATTCTATTAAAAATAAATTATATAGAGAAGAAAATCCAAACACATATTTAGCAGGATTTGCCAGATTTTTAATAGAGAATAAGTCTAATGAATATTTTAAAGAAATCATTTTTAAAGGCTTAGAAAGGTTCATAGATTATCAAATTCTTCAATATGATGACTTCAGTAAGGTAGATATCCATTATGTTGGATCTATAGCTTATTATTTAAAGGATGAAATAACTAAAATTGGAAAGAAATATAATCTTAAAACTGGTAAATTTATCCAAAGACCAATTATTGGCTTAGTTGATTATCACAAAAGAAATATTCTAAACTAATTAGATTATTGCAATCATTGATATCTCAACATTAACATTCATTGGAAGTGTTTTAACTGCTATCGTTTCTCTAGCAGGTTCATTCCCAGCATTTAGATAACTCCCATATATTTCATTTACCTCTTTAAATAATGACATGTCGGATAAAAAAATTGATGATTTAACAACATTATTAAAACTCATTTTAGCTTCTTCTAGAATATTCTTAAGGTTTATCATTACTTGATGAGTTTCGTCATTAATAGATTCATTATTTAATTTCATTGATTCTGCATTTAAAGCAATTTGACCTGAAATGTAAAGGGTACCTCCTTTAAGTACCGCTTGGTTATATGGTCCTATTGGAGCTGGTGATTTACTAGTATTTATAATTATTTTTTCCATAATTTTTATAAGGTTCTGTCTGGTTCTGATCTTTTTTCGTATTTAAGATCGCTAAGTAATCCTGATTTTATTCCAATAAAAAAATTCCATGAAGCTCTTGGACTAAAAGGTACCCATGAAAAATCTAATTTCCAACTATCTAAATCCCTATCAAACCTTAACTGCGTGTAGGTAAAACCCTTTTGTTTAAAGTCGTAACCTGATGATATCCCAACAGTCCATTTAGGAGTTAGTGTTAAATTTGAAGATATCATTAGAGAATTTGTTGAAAAATCTTTTTGACCTACTGAATTATTATATGTTAATGAATATGCTAAGTTTAATGACCAAGGCATTTTATATATGTAATTAGTTAAGTCTATTTCTTCCTCATCTTCATCCTCTTCTTGATTTTGTCTAGAGTCTGAGAAATCTTGAGATACTCCAAATAAATCATCAGCTCTTCCTCCTCCAGAGGTGGACTCCTCTATTTGATCTTCAGATTGACCTCTTTTAAATGTGTTATTATTTATTTGATATTGAGTTGAAATATTTGCACTAGTCATTCTTAAAAGCCCACTTCCATTTTTTGAATTAAATACATTTATTCTTTTATTATTTTCATCGAGTGCATATGGGTCAAATGTTGCACCTGTATTAACTACAAGACCCTTGGTAATATCAATGCTACCATTAACCCTAATAGGTGAAAGGTTAAATTCTTCTGCAGCAAGATTATAGCTAGTTGAAATATTTAAGTTCTTAAAAATATTAATTTTTCTTAACTCTGTTTGAGTTGAGTCTTTAGGTTTTACTTTTGCTTCAAGAGTATTTTGAATACCTAAACCAATACTGCTTGAATAATTTTTTCCAGGACCCGGATACAACCCGCCCTGAAAACGAGTATATTCCGCTGTATTCCCATTTGCATCAATTATATAAGTATCATAGTATTTTTCGAAACTTGGATTATTTGAGTAAGATATACTAGGGGTAATAGTGTGTCTTATAGATTGAACTTTATTTTTGGGTTTAAAATTTAAAATTCCATAGATTTTAGTTGTTATACTCGCATTATAATTATAAACTCCAAATCTGTCAAATCCTGATATAGTATCTTTAATTACTCCATCTTGCTCATTGTAGTTACTATAGTTGATCGTTTTCCCTGTCCAGGTCTCTTGATATTGCCCCCCAACGCTTACGCTAAAGTGTTTAAGCATTTTAAAGTTAGTAGTGAAAGGAATATTATGTTGAACTCCTGACTTTGCATTATCAAACATTCCTTCTTTTAATAGTAAATCATCTGCAAAAATGGCCCTATTATCAGCTTTTGATGAGTATTGGATATTAATATTTTGTAAAAATCCCTTTTTTGATTTACCCTTCTTTTCAAAAGGATAAAATCTATTTGAATTTAAAGTAAGCGTTGGTAAAGTTAAATTCACTTCCTGAGATTGAGTGTTTTGAGACATATTAGCTGTCAATGAAAGCCTTATTCCTGCTGATCCTGGGAAACTTTTTGAATAATTTATAGATGAACTAAGATTGTTGTTTAAAAAGTTAGCAGTATTTAATTGATTAACAGACTGACGGAAATAGTCGCTGC
>JAQXBP010000089.1:0-6579 GCA_029252345.1 Flavobacteriaceae bacterium
AGTGTTCTAAAATATTCAATAATTTCTCTTGCTTCATCTTCAATTAAATTTTGATTATACATATACTCATTATTATATTCTGCCAATAGTTTTTTTGCTATTGGATCTTCTTGAAGCATTTCAGTTGGATTTAGTATCATGTTCATTATCCATTCAGGGGATCTCCTGTCTAATATTCCTTTAATTGCTGGCCCGACAGATTCTTCTTTAATCATATGACAAGATGTACAAAGCTGATTAAATAATTTTTTTCCAGACTGAGCTTGGTTTTGATTTATTTCATTATCAAAAACTATTTCACTAACTGGACCAATTCCTTTATTATTTTTTAATGATGAGAAAGAAGCTTCTTTTGAATTAGAGTTGCACCCAAAATTAATTATTAAAAGTAAAAGAAGAAACTTATACATTTTGAAAAGTTATAAAATCAATTGAAATATTTAGATAACTATAAACTCACCCATCATAAGTTGATAATGCCCAGGAAATGAACATATAAAAATATAAGTTCCTGGCTCTGGTGCATCAAAAGTTATAGTATCAGATTCACCTCCACCTAACATTTTTGTGTAAGCTAATTCATTATCTCCTTCTGGAATATATTCAGAATTTCTAGCACCTGTTGCTCTAAGTGCATATTCATTTACATCAATATCTTTTTTTAATAAAACAAAATTATGACCCATTGAACTAGCAGGAAATCTTCCAGTGTGATTTAATGTTAGAGTAACTTTTTCATTAGAGTTGACTTTAATAATTTTTCTATCAAATTTCATTTGATCATTAGAGTTAAGAGTAACAGTATTTGAAACCATGTTACCTTGAACAATTGTAGGTTCTTCTTTAACTCTCTCGTATTGAAATTTTTCTTTTTTGTTATTTGTGTTGTTGCAAGAGAATATAAATAATGATAATGCTAGTATGAGTTTAATTTTCATATACTTAAGATTTAAAGTCAAATTTATTACAGAAAAATTAAATTTACTATAATAATTGATTATAATTTATTGTTAAATTATTAGTTATTTCTATTACGAATAGAGACTAGGTATATACCGATAAAAACCAATAAACAAGAGAATAATTTTGTAGTATCTAAAACGTCATTCCCAGTAATTAATGCAAACCCAATTGTTATTATTGGCTGAAGATAAATAAATGAACCAACTGTAGTTGGCGATAAAGTCTTTAAGGCATAGATGTTAAATAAATATGTTAAAAATGTTGTTCCAATAACAACATACGCCATTCTCCATATTGCAAACCATGGAAGTTCAGTCCAATTAACTTCAATAAACTGATTAAAAGTAATAGGTGTAGATAAAACTAATCCAATTAAAAAGAGCCACTTCATTAGAGTAAAAATATTATACTTACTTGTTAATGGCTTAATCACAATTAAATAACCTGCATAGGCTGATGCATTTAGTAAAAAAAATGAATTTCCAAGTGGAATATTTGGTGCATTTATTCCAGTTTTACTACTATTAAGTATTAAAAAAACTGCACCTGAAAATCCAATTAAAATTCCAATAATTTTTTTAAGAGTTACTTTTTCTTTTAAAAAAAAGTATGAAAGTATTAGAACTAAAACAGGGGATAGAGTTATTATAATTCCACTATTAATAGGCGTAGACAACTCAAGGCCTCTAAAAAAAGCAAGCATATTTATACACATTCCTAATATTGAAGCAAGAAGTATTTTAAAAAAATCTCTTTTTTCAATTTTTTCATTAGGTGTAAATAGACTTATTGTCCAAAAAATCAAAGTTGCACCTAGTAACCGTAACATGATAAACCCAGATGATCCAATATAAATAGGCATAACTTCTTTTGCAACAGTGTGATTAATGCCATAGATACTGGTTGCTAAAAAAGCAGCAATTAATGCTAGATATCTTTTATTCATCCTAAAATTTATGGAACAAAGAAAATGATTTTAATAGAATCAAACACCTAATTTCTAATATCTTTATCTTTGCTATTATGAAGAAAAAAATGAAGTTTAATACAAAGGCAATTCATGGTGGTCAAATCCTAGACCCAGCATATGGATCAGTAATGACACCTATATATCAAACCTCAACTTATGCGCAGACATCTCCAGGAAAACATAAAGGATATGAATATAGTAGAACACATAATCCTACAAGAACAAATTTTGAAAGATCAATTGCATCATTAGAAAATGGAAATCATGGACTTGCATTTTCATCTGGATTAGCAGCAATTGATGCTATAATGAAAACTTTAAATCCAGGAGATGAGATAATTTCCACTAATGATTTATATGGAGGAAGCTATAGATTATTTAGAACGATATTTGAAAAATATGATTTGAAATTCCATTTTGTCAATATGGAAGATTTAAAGTCAGTTGAAGAAAAAATTAATTCAAATACTAAACTAATTTGGGCAGAAACTCCAACAAACCCTATGATGAATGTCGTTGATATTAAGTCAATGTCAACTCTTTCAAAAAAGAATAATATTTTACTTTGTGTTGATAATACTTTTGCAACACCATTTATTCAAAGACCTCTAGATCTTGGAGCTAATATTGTTATGCATTCTGCAACAAAATATATTGCAGGCCATAGCGATGTTGTTATTGGAGCTATTGTTGTAAACGACCCAATTCTTAATGAGAAATTATCCTTTATTCAGAATGCTTCTGGAGCAACTCCCGGTCCAATGGACTGTTTTCTAACATTAAGAGGAATAAAAACACTTCATTTAAGAATGCAAAGACATTCTGAAAACGCAGAAAAAATTGCAATGTATTTGAAAAACCATAAAAAAATTTCTAAAGTATATTGGGCGGGATTTAAGGATCATAAAAATTATGAGATCGCAAAAAATCAGATGGATGCTTTTGGAGGAATGGTTTCATTTATTCCAATTGATGATAAATTTGAAACTGCAAAGAAAATTGCAGAGAATCTTAATTTGTTCACATTGGCAGAATCATTGGGTGGGGTGGAGAGCCTATGTTGTCATCCGTCAAGTATGACGCACGCTTCAATTCCACCAGAAGAGAGAAAAAAATCAGGATTAGTTGAATCATTATTAAGATTAAGTGTTGGAGTTGAAGATGTAGATGACTTAATTGATGATTTAAATCAAGCTATAGGTTAAAATTTATGGAAATTCCAAAAGACAAGAAAATATATTTTAGTTCTGACAATCATCTTGGTTCTCCTTCAATCAAAGACAGTCATGAAAGAGAGAAAATATTTGTTTCATGGTTGGAATCTATCAAACATGATGCTGATATAGTTTTTTTGCTAGGAGATCTTTTTGATTTTTGGTTTGAATACAAACAAGCTGTACCTAGAGGATTTACAAGAGTCTTAGGTAAACTTGCTGAGTTATCTGATTCTGGAATTAAAATTTATTTTTTTATAGGGAATCATGATTATTGGATGAATGACTATTTTGAAAAGGAATTAAACATCAAAGTTTTTAGATCACCCGAGTTGTTTATTTTTAATTCAAAATCTTTTTTAATAGGACATGGAGATGGATTAGGACCCGGAGATTATGGGTATAAAAGAATGAAATTAGTTTTATCTAATCCTTTTTTTATATGGTTATTTAGGTTATTGCATCCCGACATTGGTATTAAACTTGGTAAATATCTATCTCAAAGCAATAAGCTTATGTCTGGAAAAGAAGATCAAGAATTCAAAGGAGAAGATAAAGAGTGGTTAATTCAATATTGTTTAAAAAGATTGTCTAAAGAACACATCGACTATTTTATTTTTGGTCATAGACATTTACCTATTGTACATCAATTAAAACCTAAATCAAAATATATAAATTTAGGTGATTGGATTACTCATTATACATTTGGTGTTTTTGATGGAAAGACTTTTAACTTAAGAAATTATCTAAAGAAAAATGATTGAATCGCAAAAATCAAATTTTGAGAGGAGTGTGCTAGTTGGGATTATTAATGATTCACAGAATGAAGAAAAGCTAAATGAATTTCTTGAGGAATTAGAATTTTTATCTTTAACAGCAGGAGGTACAGTTGTTAAAAAGTTTACACAAAAGATTAATACTCCTAACCCAAAAACCTTTATTGGTAAAGGAAAAATTGAGGAAATTCAAAAATATGTGAAAAAAAATGATGTATCAATTGTTATTTTTGATGATGAACTCTCACCTACTCAACAATCTAATATAGAGAAATTACTAAAGTGTAAAATTCTTGATAGAACAGCTTTAATTCTTGACATTTTTGCTCAAAGAGCTAAAACAAGTTATGCTAAAACACAAGTTGAATTAGCTCAATATGAATACTTGCTTCCTAGATTAAAAGGTCTCTGGACTCACCTTGAAAGACAAAAGGGAGGTATCGGTATGAGAGGACCTGGAGAGACAGAGATAGAAACTGATAGAAGAATTGTAAGAGATAAAATATCATTATTAAAAAAGAAACTATCTACAATTGATAAGCAGATGAAAGTTCAAAGAGGTAATAGAGGATCATTGGTTAGGGTTGCACTTGTAGGATATACGAATGTAGGTAAATCAACAATAATGAATTTATTATCAAAGAGTAAAGTTTTTGCTGAAAATAAATTATTTGCAACTCTAGATACAACAGTTAGAAAAGTGGTTATTAACACATTACCTTTTCTTTTGACTGATACAGTTGGATTTATAAGAAAACTTCCAACTCAATTAATTGAGTCATTTAAAAGCACCTTAGAAGAGGTAAAAGATGCAGACATCTTACTTCATATAGTAGACATATCACATCCAAGCTTTGAAGATCATATTACTTCAGTAAATAAAATTCTTAGTGAAATTAATTGTCACAATAAGTATAGTCTAATGGTATTTAATAAAATTGATAATTATAAACAAGTTGATTTTAATGATTCTTACTCTAAAAATAACAGCCATTATTCTTTGATGCAATGGAGAAACACATGGATGAATAAAACAAATGGTAAAGCATTATTTATGTCTGCAAAAAATAAAATTAACTTTGATAACTTAAAAAGAGAGATTTATGAAATAGTTAAAAATGTGGATATGAGTCATTATCCTAAAAATGATTATTTATACCCCGAATATTTTTCTAAATAATTTTTGGTTATCTTCTTATTTAACCAATTATTAACAAGAATTTTACTAATAAATTTTGAAATTTGAATAAATAAATTGAGCAATTATGAGTGATAACAAAACAAATATAGATTTAAGTAAAAAAGATGAACTAATAAAACAAGAAAGTGCTTTTGTTGATCTTCTTTCACTGGAAATAAATAAAAAAATCATAGGGCAAAAGAAAATGATAGAAAGACTAATGATAGGACTTCTAGGTAGAGGACACATTTTACTTGAAGGAGTACCGGGTCTTGCTAAAACACTTGCAATTAATAGCTTAAGTAGAGCTGTAAAAGGATCGTTCAGTAGGATTCAGTTTACCCCTGACTTACTACCAGCAGATGTAATTGGTACAATGATTTATAATATGAAAGAAGGTAACTTCTCTATTAAACAAGGGCCAGTATTTGCAAATTTTGTTTTAGCAGATGAAATTAATAGAGCTCCAGCGAAAGTTCAATCAGCTTTACTTGAGGCAATGCAAGAAAAACAGGTTACTATAGGAGATAAAACTTTCAAACTATCGGATCCTTTTCTCGTAATGGCAACTCAAAACCCAGTAGAACAAGAAGGTACTTATCCTTTACCTGAAGCTCAAATAGACAGGTTTATGCTTAAAGTAGTTGTTGATTATCCCAATTTAGAAGAGGAACAAAAGATCATGAATATGAATCTTTCTTCTTCAAAAAATATAATCAAACCAGTTGTTACAACAAAACAAATTACTTCGGCACAAGAAATTGTTAATGATGTATATATGGATGAAAAAATTGAAAAATACATTCTTGATTTAATTTTTTGTACTAGATATCCTGAAAAATATAATCTAAAAAACTTATCTCCACTTATATCATTTGGTGCATCTCCACGTGGAAGTATAAATCTCGCATTAGCCTCAAAATGTTACGCTTTTATAAAACATAGAGGTTTTGTAATCCCAGAAGATGTTAGAGAAGTAGTTACCGATGTATTAAGACATAGAATAGGATTGACATACGAAGCTGAGGCTGAGAATGTGTCTACTGAAGATATAATTAAACAAATTGTAAATACTGTTGAAGTACCATAATTAATGGATTCTAAAGAATTACTTAAAAAAGTAAGACAAATTGAGATAAAAAGTAGAAGGCTAAGTGATAACCTTTTTGGAGGCGAATACTTAAGTACCTTCAAAGGTAGGGGTATGACTTTCAGTGAAGTAAGAAAATATGAGTTTGGAGATGATATAAGATCAATTGATTGGAATGTTACAGCCAGATATAATGAACCTTTTATAAAAATTTTTGAAGAAGAAAGGGAATTAACATTAATGTTACTAATTGATGTAAGTGGCTCAAAAAACTTTGCAACAAGAAATAAATTAAAAAAAGAAATTGTCACTGAAATTGCAGCAACTCTTGCATTTTCTGCTCTTAAAAATAATGATAAAGTAGGCGCAATATTATTTACTGATAC
>JAQXBP010000090.1:0-8743 GCA_029252345.1 Flavobacteriaceae bacterium
ATTCCTCCGGGAAATGCATAATTTTCAAGAATAACTTGATGAATTATACCAGCACCAGGTTTCCAAAATCCAATCCCATATTTTCTGGAAACTGATTCAAGAAAATTAAATACTTCAGAGCTAACTTTATTTGCGTTTTTAAGATCTTTTTTTGCTCCTGATTGAGCTAGGATAAGATGATCACAATGAACTGTAGTTGGGACTGCTACCTTTTCTTTTCCTGCTTGCATAAATTGAAGAAGTGCCATTTGAGCAGTAGCATCTTGACATGTAACCCTATCAGGTCCAAAGTCAACATAATCCTCACCTCTTTTAAATATTTCATTTGAGGATCCATCCCATAAATGAGAATATAATATTTTTTCTGTAAGAGTTAGTGGTCTACCAATAAGCTTCCTTGCATTTTCTATCTTTGAGGACATACCAGAATAGACACTCTTTATTACATCAATATCAAAAGCCATATTTATATTTTTTTCAAAAATAATATTTTATTATTTACTCATCTCTACAATTTCTCTAATAATATTATAATTAGAATCAAGCGAAATACTTTTATCAATTGCAGACAAGTGAATTTCAGTGAAATTTGAGAGTTTAAATAAATGGAAATTTTTTAAGCTCACACCCCCTCCTGGCATAATTGAAATTCTTCCATTAGACATTTTTTTTAAATACTTGAGTCTATTTAATCCTTTCTCTGAATCAATAACACTTCCAGAGCACAAAATTCTATCAAAGTTGTTTTCAATTAATAATTCTAAAGATTCATCTTGATTAATAAGATAGTCAAATGCTCTATGAAAAATTAATTCATAACCTTTAGTGATTTTTCTAAATTGACTCAACCTATTAGAATCAATTTTTTTATTCTCATCAAGGAAACCAATTACAAAACCATTTATTTTATATTTTTTTAGCTGATGAATTGACTCAATCATAATTTCATATTCCTCATCATTAAAATTAAAATCACCGCCTCGAGGCCTAATTAAAACATTAATTGGAATTTTTGATTTCTTAATTGACTCAAGGGTAAAATCAAGAGATGGTGTCACGCCCCCAATTAAATAATCTTCACATAACTCAATCCTGTTTGCTCCTGCATTTTGAGCATTTATAATTGATTTTATAGATGTAGCACAAATTTCAATAGTCATAATTCATGTAAGCAGTAACAATGCAGTAAATTTATTTAAAAAAAACCAAGGGTTTTATAATTTTAAAAAGTAATATTATAAAGCATTTAGTTTAAATTAAACTTAACATAAACAAAGTTTTAATATTGGTTTACTAAAAATTAATATAAGAAAAGTTTATTGTTATGGTTAATTATAATTAAAAGATTTTAATATATTGAAATTGGTTTATGGAAATAATTAAAAGTAAAGAAGAGTATGATGTAATTGTAGTTGGATCTGGAGCTGGAGGTGGAATGGCTACAAAAACATTAAGTGATGCAGGAATTAAAGTTGCCTTGGTTGAATCAGGTCCATACTTTGACCCTGCAAATCCAGATCAGCAAACTCAGTTAAAATGGCCATGGGAATCTCCAAGGAGAGGAGCTGGAACAAATAGAGCATTTGGTGATTTTCATATGTCCTATGGAGATTGGTCTTTAGATGGAGAACCATATTCTTCTGTTGAGGGAACTGATTTTAAATGGTGGAGATCTAGGATGTTAGGCGGAAGAACAAATCATTGGGGAAGAATTTCTTTAAGATTTGGACCAAAAGATTTCAAAAGCAAAGACTATGATGGTCTAGGTGAAAACTGGCCGATTTCTTATGAAGACATCAAACCTTATTATGACAAATTAGACAAACTTGTTGGAGTTTATGGTACAAAAGAAAATATGTTTAATGAACCTGACGGCTTTTTCCTTCCTCCACCAAAACCAAGGCTTCATGAACTTTTTTATATTAAAGGAGCTAGAAAGTCTAATGTAAAAGTTATGCCTTCAAGATTGTCTGTTCTTACAAAAAGAATAAATAATGAAAGAGGTATATGTTTTTATTGTGGACAGTGTGATAGATCATGTTCAGTCTATGGTGATTTTTCATCAAGCTCATGTTTGGTAATACCTTCTCTAAAAGGAGGGATGGTTGATTTATATGTAAACTCAATGGTTAATGAAGTGCTTACTGATAAAAATGGTCGTGCTAATGGAGTAAGTTTCATAAATAAAGAGAACGGTAAAGATTACAAAATTAAAGGTAAAATTGTTGTATTAGCTGCCTCTGCATGTGCAACTGCTAGAATACTTTTAAATTCAAAAAGCAAAGCTCATCCCAATGGACTTGGTAATAGCAGTAACCTAATTGGAAAATATCTTCATGACACAACAGGCGCTGGTAGAGGGGTGTTTATTCCTGAACTTACAAATAGAAAAATTTATAACGAAGATGGTGTTGGTGGTATGCATGTATATTCACCGTGGTGGCTAGATAGTAAAAAACTAGACTTTCCTAGAGGTTATCACATTGAAGTTAGTGGTGGAATGACATTACCACAATATGGCATTGGTTGGAATCCCAATGAATTCAATAAATTTTTTGGACTTCGAACTGGAGGTTATGGAGATTCTTTAAGAGATGATGTTAAAAAATATTATGGATCTACAGTTTATTTATCGGGAAGAGGAGAAGCAATACCTCTAAAAGAAAATTATTGTGAGATTGATCCTGATACAAATGATAAATATGGCGTACCAGTCTTAAAGTTTAGATATAAGTGGTCTGACTATGAATATAAACAAGCCAAACATATGCATGATACATTCGAAGAAATTGCATATAATATGGGAGGAATACCTCTTGGAAATAAGCCAACCAAAAAAGATAATTACGGGATTTCCGTTCCTGGAGAAATTATCCATGAAGTTGGAACAACAAGGATGGGTAACGACCCTAAAACCTCTGTTGTAAACAAATATGAGAGACTTCATGATGTAGACAATGTATATGTAGTTGATGCTGCTCCGTTTGTTTCTCAAGCTGATAAAAATCCTACATGGACTATTATGGCTTTATCAATGAGAACTTCTGAACATATAATTAGTGAATTAAAGAAACAAAATATCTAATGGAAAGAAGAGATAGCATAAAAACAATTTTATTAGGCTCACTTGGGGCTTCATTAACTCTCAAAAGCTGTATAACTTCAGAAGATGAATTAATGCTTGACAAAGTTTGGGAGTATAATTATGGTAGAACATATGAAGAACTGAAGTGGGATTATAAAGTCTTAACAGGTAAATTTTTCTCTGACACTGAATTGAAAACAATTGATAAAATTGCAAATATAATTCTTCCACCTAATGACAAAGGAAATATAAAGGATGCAGGTGTAGTTGAGTTATTTGAAATTATTGCTAAAGATTTTAGCACTCCTGCTCATAATGAATATGGTGAGAAAGTTCTTAGAAGAGGATTAATTGTATTTGATGAAATTTGTAATATTAGATTTGGTATGAACTTATTAGATTGTCAAGACATTCAAATCAAGGCTGTCTTTGATGATATTGCATTCAATGATAATAAAGAAGAAGACTTACAAGAAGCTGTTAGATTATTTGCAGTCTACAGAGGTATGATTCTTACTGGATATTTTACTTCAGAAATAGGTATTAATGATCTTGGTTATAAAGGAAATACTCCAAATATTTGGGATGGTGTTCCCGATGATGTCCTTAAAAAATATTCCGTATCATATGATGAAGAATGGATTTCTAGATGTGTAGATCAAACCAAAAGAAATGATCTTGCAGAATGGGATGAAGAAGGCAACCTTCTAACTTAGAAACACAAGAAAAAGTAAAAAAACCCATATTAAGTGATTGCGTAAACTCCTAATAAACAGGATTAAGGCTAATTAAACATTCAAGGATCTATTCAAGGATAGCTTGCTTTAGCATTTAAACTCACCTTTCTTAATTAATACTCGTTGAGTTTACCAAAGATCATTAATACAGGCTTATGTAAATTTAAGAAGTTAAAATGGATTTGTCAATATCATCTATGATTTTTAAAATAGTTTTTTCTACTTGCATATCTGAATCGCTTAATTTTGATTTATTTTGAAGATTTTTAGCAGCGAATTGAATACAACACATAGCTAATAAATCTTGTTTATCTCTAACAGAATAATTTTCTTCAAGATTTTTAATTGTTTTTTCAATTATTTTAGATGCTTCACGAAAGTAAAACTCTTGAGATCTTTGAATTGTGAGGGGATAAAGCCTATCACCTATACTTAACTTTATTTTTATATTATCCTCCATATTAGTTAAATTGATATTCTATCAATACAATAATCTATTTCTTTGATTAAATAATCAATTTTATTTTTAAAATACTGCTTGTCAGTGTTTTCTTCTGTTATAGCTGTTACTAGCTTGAGCTGCTTTTCTTTTGCCTGAATAATCTTAATTTTAGTTTCAAGGTCTTTATTTACATTTATTAAATAATCATTTTTCGCCTTCAAAGTATCATGATTAACCTCAAGTTCATTAAGTCTATTTAATAAAAGAACTACTTTTTCTTTTAACGAGTTTACATGATTTAAAAGCATAATACTAAAAAATTAATTTATTGATTTCAATTTATAAAAATCTTAAGTTAAATTTGAGGTGAAATGAGATTTTTTCTTCGAATTCTTTTTACAATACTATTTATATTCAATATAAATTTTATTATTTCTCAAGAAATTAACTTCCATACTCCAATTGACGCCCCCTTTGATCTTTCTGGGACATTTGGAGAATTCAGATCAAGATTTCATACCGGAATAGATTTTAAAAGTAGAGGAGTTCAGGGTCAAAAGATTTTTAGTATTGAGGATGGATTTGTTTCAAGAATAGAAGTTAACACTTACGGATACGGAAAAGTAATATACATAGACCACCCTAATGGATATACTTCTGTTTATGCTCATTTAAGAAATTTTAGTCCAGAATTAAATACTTATATAAAATCTGAACTTTATAAATCACAGAAAAATTCTATAAAAAAATTTCCAAAAAAAAATGAATTTATAATTAGCAAAGGAAGTCTCATAGGATATTCTGGAAATACGGGTAGATCTTTTGGCCCTCATCTTCATTTTGAGATAAGAGAGACTAAAAATCAAGATGCCATAAATCCATTAATGTTTAATTATAAATATATTGATCAAGAAAGACCAATAATAAGAGGACTCTATATTATTAATGAAGAAAATAGCTTAGTAAAAAAACTTCCCATGAGGAAAAAAATAAGTAAGCTTAACGATTCGACATACATATCTGAAATAATTGAATATAATGGTAAAATTGGTTTAGGACTTGATATATATGATATCCAGTATAAGAATTTATATAATCAGAATGGAATATATAAAGTTGAACTTTTTATAGATTCAATATTAAGTTATTCATATCAAATGGATAAAATTAAATTTAGTGAGAATCATTTTAAAAAAATAATGTATGATTATCAATCTTTAATTGAGAGAAATAAAAAAGTTTTAAAAATATATACTCCTCGAAATTCTAATTTATCTTTTCTTAAAAAGAATTCATTTGATGGAATTATAAATTCAGAAGATTTTAAAGATAGTTCTATTACAATAAAAATTTCAGACTGGAACAAAAACTCATCTTATTTAAAGTTTAAAATAAAAAGCATAGATTCAAAAATCAAAGAGTCACCATCTGAAGGAATAGAAATTTTAACTACTCAAAATTATACTCTCAATAAAAATTCTTCAATAATTGAAATAGGTAAAAACACTTTTTATGATGATTTATTATTAAATGTATCATACGACTCTGACACACTTAATTTAGGTGAAGAAAAAAATCCATTTAGATCTTCACTAAAAATTAAACTACCGCATAGAATTATTGATACTATGAGGTTAAGACAGTCATTTGTGGGAAAAATAGTTAATAATAGGGTTAGTTATTTAAGCTCAAAGAAAGATGATTCATTCATATTCACCAATACATCATCACTAGGAAAATACACAGTTTCAATTGATACATTAAAACCTGAAATTAGATCAATTAATTTTAAAAATAATTCTAATGTTAAAGGAAAAAATACTCTAAGATTAAGACTTAAAGATGAACTATCAGGAATTAAAAACTACTCTAGTTACTTGAATGGAAATTGGGTTTTGTTTGAATATGAGCCAAAATCTAATTTAATATTTCACGATTTATCAGACGGAGTAATTAAAAATGGAGAAAATGAGTTAATAATTAAATATGAAGATGGAGTTGGAAATAAAGGGGTATATAAATCTAAAATATATTATTAATTAAGAATCAATAAATTCTTTAAGAGTTTTAATTAAATAATCAACTTCTTCCTTAGTGTTATTATGTGAAAAAGAAAATCTTACTGAAGGAAGTTTTTTATGAAAATCATCTTGAATTTCACTTAATACATGAGAACCTTCAGAACTTCCTGATTGACACGCACTCCCTTTAGAACATGCAATTCCTTTAAGATCTAGTTGAAAGTCTAACATTGCTGCTTTATCATTAGAAATAGGAAAACATACATTTAAAACAGTATATGTGCTATTGGTCATATTTCCAGATTCTCCGTTAAAATGAATACTTGGAAACAAAGTCAATAGTTTATCAATCATATATTTTTTAATTGACCTTACATAATGTGATTCTTGTTCCATATTCTTTTCAGAAATTTCAAGCGCCTTTGTCATTCCAACTATATTATGAACTGATTCTGTTCCAGCTCTTAAACCTCTTTCCTGTGGACCACCACAGATAAAAGATTTAATTTTTGTTGATTTATTAATATATGTAAATCCAACACCTTTTGGGCCATGAAATTTATGACCTGCTGATGATAAAAAATCAATCTTAAGGGATTTTAAATCTAGTGGATAATGTCCAACAACTTGAACTGCATCTGAATGAAAAAATGAATTATACTTTTGACATAAGTCCGAAACACTCTTAACATCTAGAATATTTCCAATCTCGTTATTAATGTACATTAGGGTGACTAACTTTGGCTCATTAATAGAAGCCAACAGCTCTTCTAAATTTTTTAAATCAACTTGACCATTATTTTTTAGTTTAACATAATGAATTGAAATATCCTGAGAATCAAGCTCTTCTAGGGTATGTGTAATTGCATGATGTTCAATCTTAGAGGAAATAATATGTTTTACACCTAAATCTTTGACAGCACATTTTAAAATTGAATTATCTGATTCAGTACCTCCAGAGTTAAATATGATTTCTCCAGGCTCACAGTTTAAAATTTTAGAAATAGATTTTCTTGAAGTTTCTATATAAGATTTTGCAGACCTTCCAAAAGAGTGTGTAGAAGAAGGGTTTCCAAAACAATTCTTTAGAACTAAAGAAATTTCATCAATAACTTCATCTCTAACTTTAGTAGTTGCCGCATTATCAAAATATACTTTCATTTACTTTGTTTCAAATTCATTAATTGTAGAAGTAATAATTCTTATACAATCGTAGAGTTGATCTTCTGTCATTACTAGAGGTGGAGCAAATCTTATAACATTACCATGGGTTGGCTTTGCTAACAAACCATTATCTCTTAAACGTAAGCATATATTCCACGCAGTTTTACTATCCGGTGAATCGTTAATTACTATTGCGTTTAAAAGGCCCTTACCTCTTACTAAATTGACAAGGTTACTTGTCTCTATAAATTTATTAATCTCTGACCTAAATATTTCTCCAAGCTTTCTTGCATTTTGAGATAAATTTTCATCAATAATTATTTCTAATGCCTTTTTTGCAATACTAGCTGCAAATGGATTTCCACCAAAAGTACTTCCGTGCTGTCCCGGCTGAATGACTTCCATTATTTCAGAATCACATAAAACAGCTGAGATAGGATAAGTTCCACCACTTAATGCTTTTGCAAGAATTAGAATATCAGGTCTTACATAGGAAGATTGTTGTTCACATGAGTTAGTACAATCACAATTTCCACAAGAGGCCAATAAAGAGCCTGTCCTTCCAAGTCCTGTTTGAATCTCATCAGCAATCATTAATACATTGTATTTACTACACAAAGCTCTAACATCTTTTAAATAATTTGAATCAGGAACATTAACTCCGGCTTCTCCTTGGATGGGTTCAACTAAAAATGAAACAATATTTTTATCCTTTTTAAATTGTTCTTCCAAAGAATCTACATCACCATGAGGAATATGAATAAAACCAGGCGTATGAGGACCAAAGAAATCCTTAGAACCAGGATCTGTAGAGAAAGAAATAACTGTTGTAGTTCTTCCATGAAAGTTATTATTACAAACAACTATTTTTGCTTTATTTTCTTCTACATTTTTCTTTAAATACCCCCATTTTCTTGAAAGCTTAATTGAAGTCTCAACACCCTCAGCTCCTGTATTCATAGGAAGTAATTGGTCAAATCCAAATAAACTAGTGGCATACTCCATATATTCTCCAAGTTTATTATTGTGAAAAGCACGAGAAGTTAATGTAAGGGTCTCTGCTTGATCTTTAATTAAATTAACAAGTTTTGGATGACAGTGACCCTGATTAACTGCAGAGTATGCAGATAAAAAATCATAATATTTTTTTCCATTTACATCCCACATAAAAACTCCTTCTCCTTTTTCTAATACAACTGGGAGTGGATGGTAGTCATGCGCACCAAACTTTTTCTCTAAATCAAGATGAAATTGGGCTAAATCTTTAGTGGTTTTTGTTTGCAAAATATAAGTG
>JAQXBP010000091.1:0-5769 GCA_029252345.1 Flavobacteriaceae bacterium
TTATAGATACATACAATTCATCATGGACTGATCAAGCTGCTGCTAGAACTGCAGTTAGACATGAAAGAAGACTTGAATTATCTATGGAAGGTCACCGTCTTTTTGATTTAAGAAGATGGGGAATTATGGTTGAAACATTAAACGCTTATATCGCTAACGAAGGAAGAACTATTGCAAATTTTGCAGCAAAAGCGAATCCAGTGTCAGCTAAGCATAATGCAAACCCTATACCTTTAAATGCTATTGATTCGTCTCAAGGAGCTCTTACTCAGAATCCGGGTCACTAATCAAATTATTACCTAGCTAAATTAAAAGCAGGATGAATTAATTTTCATCCTGTTTTTTTTTAATTTTATATTATGAAAAGATTAAACCTACTTCTATTAATATCTAGTTTATTTATTGTGTTTGTCTCATGCAATAACTCTTCTGAAAATAAACAATTCACTCTTCTTTCTAGTTCATCTACTGGAGTTGATTTTATAAATCAATTAAAAGAGAATGACACAATGAATTACTTTACTTATCCCTATATATATATGGGTGGTGGAGTATCAGTCGGAGATATAAATAACGATAGCCTAGATGATTTATTCTTCACAGGAAATATGGCTGAGAATAGACTTTATCTAAATAAAGGAAATCTTGAATTTGATGATATAACTACTTCGGCAGGAGTTGGTGGAGATGACAAGTGGTATACTGGCTCAACTATGGTAGATATAAATAATGATGGATATTTAGATGTATATGTTTCAGTAGCTGGATTAAATGGTGATAAAAACAATGAATTATATGTAAATAATGGAGATAATACATTTACTGAGATGGCTAGTGAGTATGGAATAGATGATATTGGTAACGGTGTTCAGGCTACATTTTTTGATTATGATAAAGATGGAGATCTAGATCTTTATGTAGCAAATTATCCAATGACACCTTTTGATGCTCCTAGAAGCTACTATTCTTATAAAATGCAGAATACTGATGATGATGAGACTGATAATTTATATAGAAATGATGGTTTATCTTTTACAAGAGTTACTGAAGAGGCCGGCTTAAGAACATATGGTCTTAGTTTGAGTGCTACAGTAGGGGATTTAAATAATGATTCATATCCAGATATATATATATCTAATGATTTTAGTTCACCAGATTTTATGTATATGAATAATGGTGACGGAACTTTTACTGATATTGTAAAAGAATCTACCAATCAAACTTCTTTTTACGGGATGGGTGTTGATATTGCAGATTTTAATAATGATCAGTATCTCGATTATATTCAAGTTGATATGGATGCCAAAGATAATAGGCGTTCAAAAGCTAATATGGCTAGTATGAATCCAGATTTATTCTGGAGTACAGTAAATTATGGCTTTCACTATCAATATATGCATAACACTCTTCAATTAAATAGACGTATAGAGGGAGATAAGCCTTTTTTTAGTAATATTTCTAGACTCTCTGGTATTTCTTCTACTGACTGGAGTTGGGGACCTCTTCTTGCTGATTTTGATAATGACGGTTGGAAAGACTTATTTATTTCAAATGGAACTAGAAGAGAGATAAATAATAAAGATTACTTCAATGAAATTAATTTAAGACCAATGTCTAAGGATAGTCTCTTATATTATACAAATCAAATACCATCTGAAGCTATTTCAAATTTTGCATTTAAAAATAACAAGGATCTTACTTTTTCAGATGTATCTGTTGATTGGGGACTTGATGATAAAAACTTTTCTAATGGAGCAACATATGCAGATTTAGATAATGACGGTGATTTAGAAATAATTGTAAATAACATTGATCAAGAGGCTCAAATTTATAAAAACAATTCTGCTAATAATTTTATTAAGGTAAAATTAAAGGGGAGTAAGGAAAATGTTTTTGGAATTGATAGTAGAGTATACATAGAGACAGAAAATTCTAGTCAGATGCAAGAACTTACAATGACTAGAGGTTTTCAATCCTCTGTTTCTCCATATCTTAATTTTGGTCTCGGCAACGATAATATAATAAGTTCAGCTAAGGTTGTATGGTCAAATGGAAATACACAAGAGATTAAGGATGTTAAAATTAATTCAACAATTAAATTTGATATAATAAATTCTAAATCTCAAACAAATATAGATTCTAAGGAGTCAAACTTATATTTTGAAAATGTTGAGGTAGTTAAACATAAGCATGAGGAAAATCAATATAATGATTATGCAAAAGAAGTTCTTCTTCCCCATGAAAACTCTAGATTAGGCCCAGGAATAGCTACTGGTGATATTAACGGGGACGATTTAGATGATTTTATTGTGGGTGGAGCAAAAGATCAGCCAACAGCTTTTTATTTTCAAAATTCAGATGGATCATTTACAAATAAAAAATTCTCTTTTTCTAAGTCTCATAGTAAATATGAAGATATGGATATGATACTTGAAGATTTTGATAATGATGGTGACTTAGATCTCTATATTGTTTCTGGTGGTAATGAATTTGAACCAAACACACCCATACTTAAAGACAGAATATATGTTAATAATGGAAATGGTTCTTTAAAATATATTGAAAATGCAATTCCTAATAATTACTCAAGTGGAATGAGGCTTTCACATGCAGATTACGACCAAGATGGAGATATAGATTTATTTGTTGGTGGAAGGTTAGTTCCAGGGAGTTATCCACTTCCAGCTGATAGTTTTTTACTTGAGAATATTTCTACATCTGATGGAATTAAATTCATTAACACAGATAGATCAAACTTTCCGTTTAGAGATATTGGTCTAGTAACCTCATCAGTTTGGACAGATTATAATAATGACGATTGGATTGACTTGATAGTAGTTGGTGAGTGGACCCCAGTTAGATTTTTTAAGAATTTAGAGGGTAAATTTTCTGAAGATACTTCAATGATTGACTCAGATTCAACAAGAGGCTGGTGGTATGATATAGTTTCAGAAGATTTCGATCAGGATGGAGATATGGATTTGGTTATTGGAAATTTAGGGAATAACTATAAATATCAAACTTCTGGAGATGAAACGTTTGATATTTTTTATAATGATTTTGATAAAAATAATACTGGTGATATAGTTCTAAGTTATTACAGTGATGGAGAACAATATCCTCTAAGAGGAAGGCAATGTTCCTCAGATCAAATTCCTGCAATAAAAATGAAGTTTCAAGATTATGATGCATTTTCTATAGCAACTCTTGAGGATGTTTATACTGATTCTGCTTTAGATAATTCACTTCATTATTTCAGTAAAACTTTTTCATCGGTTTATTTAGAAAACACGGGTAATTCATTTGTAATGAGTAAGTTACCTATTTTATCTCAATTATCCTCGACTAATAAAATTCTTAAAAGAGATGTAGATAAAGATGGATATATGGATATCCTGATATCTGGAAATATGTATAACTCTGAAGTTGAAACTCCAAGAAATGATGGAAGTGTAGGTGTATATCTAAGATATACTCCTGGAAAAGGTTTTGATGCTATTCCTACTCAGGTTAGTGGTCTTTTTATAAATGGAGATGTAAAGGATATGGAATTTATAAACATGAATAACGAAGACTATATTATTTCAGCTAAGAATGATGATTTAATAGAATTTACTAAAATAAAATAATTAAATGCTTCACAGATTTTTTCTCTTTATAGCTTCTCTTTTTATGCTTTCATGTAGTATGCAATCTAAAGAAATAGAAGTAGTTTATGAGATCAAGAAAATGAATGATTGGAACTTTGATGTTAGTCTCTCTATATTAAATTCAACTAATGTTAATTTTGACTCTGTTTGGTCATTACACTGGAATCAACAGAGTTCAACTGTAAATAACGAATCTCTCCCTGAAAATCTCAAATATGAATATGTTGCTGGTCAATCATACAACATCTTATCATTTGGTAAAAACTATGATTTAAAATCAAATAATTCTATTAGTATAGACTTCAACCAATCAGGAATAGTCAAGAGAATATCGGATCTTCCAGTCGGTGGTTTCATAGTCTCAAATAATGAAATAATTGATGTAAAGTTTACTTACAACTGGAAAAATGCAGATGGAATTGATAAACTTGATGCACCCACTTCTAAAGATCGCTATGACTTATATGCTCCAGCTAATGTTATTGATAAATCTGAACTTGAAATAATTATTCCAACCCCAAGTGAAATAACAATATTAGATGGAGAATCTTCTCTCAAACCTGAATATAAAGTTTTTGTTGATGAATCTTTAAATCTTGACATTAATACAGTAAAATCTCTTTTTGCGGAAAATTTTAATATAGATATACAAAATTCTAAAGATTATGATATTTCAGTTCAATACATAGATAATTTACTAGAAGAATCATATAAATTATCTATAGATGAAAATAAAATTTCAATAGAAGCATCAGGTAGAGCAGGAGCACTCTATGGATTACAGTCCTTAAAACAACTTTTTCTTGCTTCTAGTCTCGAGAACAATATGCTTAAACATATGAATATTAATGATTCTCCAAGATTTTCATATAGAGGTATGCTTCTGGATATTTCAAGAAATTTTTATGGTCCAGATAAGATTAAACAAATTTTAGACTATTTATCTTTTTTTAAAATAAATCATTTGGATTTTAGGTTAACTGATGATGAAGGGTGGAGATTGGAAATTCCTGGTTTAGAGGAATTGACAGAGGTAGGCTCAAAAAGAGCATATACAAAGGATGAATTTGAGAGTTTAATACCAATGTATGGTTCTGGTCCAGATATAAATTCTACTGGGTCTGGTTATCTCTCTAGAGTTGATTTTATTGAAATACTTCAATATGCTGATCACAGAAATATTAAAGTAATACCTCAAATAAGTTATCCATCTCATATGAGATCAGCAATTATTTCAATGGATGTTAGATATCAAAAATATATGGAGCTAGGTAATCAGGAAGAAGCTGAAAAATATTTATTATCTGATCCAGATGATGAAAGTGAATATTACTCGGCGCAAGGGTTTAATGATAATATAGCTTGTATATGCAGAGAGAGTGCTTTTACTTTTTATGAAAAAGTAATTGATGAAATATACCTTATGTATCAGGAAGCAGGAGTTGAATTAAACAAATTTGGAATTGCCGCTGATGAACTTCCTTACGGAGCATGGCAAAAATCACCAATATGTGATCAGTATATGGAAGAGAACTCAATAGCAGGTGATTATAATGCTCTTTATGAAATAATGCAGAGAAGAGTTTATGATAAACTTTCATCATACAATGCAACCATGACAGGTTGGGATGATATCTTATTAAAATTAACAGAGAAGAATCAGTCTGAAACTCAAATAAAAGACTTTTTTCAGGGAGATGACATCTTATTATTTGTTTGGAAAAACGATTGGGGTCAAGGAAGACAAGATATGATCTATAAATATGCAAACCTTGGATATAAAACTGTAATGAGTAATTCCAGTGCCTTTTATTTTGATATGGTAGACGATAAAGACCTAGATAATGTTGGACTTTCATGGAGTGGATATGCAGATTACAAGGATATGTGGACAGTCGATGTTTTCGATATTTTTAATGATTCATATGGAGTTGAAAAAAATAATATTTCAAAAGAATACATTGAATCCTCTGAAAAGTTAAATCCTAGTAATAGAGATAATATAATCGGTATCCAATCTCAAATTTGGAGTGAGACTATCAGGAATGAGGATATTCTTGATTATATGTTCATGCCAAATATCATAGTTTTTTCTCAAAAAGCATGGTCTCAGGATCCC
>JAQXBP010000092.1:0-15874 GCA_029252345.1 Flavobacteriaceae bacterium
TAAAATTATTGCGGTCCCAGTAAATTGAGTTAATTTAAATTCCTCTCCATCTAACAAGCCCCAAAAAATTGCAACTACTGGCATTAAGTAAGTTGTAGATACTGAAAAAACTGGAGTTGATATAGCAAGTAATTTGATATATAAAACTTTTGCAATTGCAGTTCCAAAAAGAGCAAGTATAACAATATATATAATTGATTCTATGATTAACGGATCTGATGTGAAATCAGAAAACGGAAAATCAGAAAAACAAAGAATAATAAATGCAGGAATGAACATAAATAGAAAGCTCATAAACACTATTCCAAGTGCAGGAATATTTGAGAGTTTATATTTTAAAACATTTGCATTAATTGCATAACAAAAAGCTGCAAGTACAATAAACATGACATATAGAACATTAAATGATGACGATAATAATTCATTATTAATCAATACTACTATTCCTGTAAAACCAATTAGAACTCCAAATACCTGTTTTTTTAATAACTCTTCACCAAAAACAAAAACACTAATTAATAATGTAAAAAGTGGAGTTAAAGAAACCATAACTGCAGTTATAGAACTTGAAATTTCAGTTTCTGCAAAAGCAAATAAATAAGCAGGAAAAAATGACCCAACAAATGCAGAAAGGGCTACCCATTTCATCTTTTGTCTTGGAATATGTTTGATTTTTTGATATCCTATCGGTGCAATAATAATAGTTGTAACTATTACCCTAAGTGATCCTAATTGAATTGGTGTTAGTCCTGTTAATCCTTTTTTTATTAAAATGTATGAACTTCCCCATATTAAAGATAAAATGACTAATGTTCCCCATTTTCTAATACTTAAGTTCACCTATTTATTTTTTGGTAGTATTAATTTTACTTGTTTAATTCTTTTTTTATCTACTATTTCAATTACAAATTTATAAGAGTCGTGAGTTATAACCTGTCCGACTCTTGGAATTTTTTTAATTTTTTCAATAAGAAAGCCGCCTAAAGTTTCTATCTCTAAAGCAATTTCTTCAAAAGTTGATGAATCTTTTAAGTTAATTGCTCTGTAAAAATCTTGTAAATTTATTTTGGAGTCAAAAATAAAAGTATGGTCATCTAGCTTTGAGTAAAAATTGTCTTCATCATCAAATTCTCCACTTATTTCTCCAAAAATTTCTTCAATTACATCTTCAAGTGTAATAATTCCTGAGGTCCCCCCATATTCATCAACCACAATAGCCATATGAATTTTCTTTGTTTTAAATTCAGTTAATAAATCATCTAATTTTTTATTTTCAGGAATGTAAAGAGGCTTTCGTAAAAGTGAGGTCCAGTTAAAATTTTCTTTTTCAAGGTGAGGTAAAAGATCTTTAACGTATAAAACCCCAGTAATCTTATCAAGATTTTCTTCAAAAACAGGAACTCTTGAAAACCCTTTCGCTTTTAATTCTCCTATTATATCAATTATTTTCATGTCAGATTCAAGGGCAAATACATCTACTCTAGGACACATAATTTGCCTAGTTTCAACATTTCCAAAATTTACAATTCCTTTAAGGATTTTTTTCTCCTCCGTACTGGTCTCTTTTGAGTCAGTAAGGTCAAGAGCTTGTGAAAGTTTGTCAACAGACAATTGTTTTGAATCCTTAGCTAAATTTGATTCTAAATAACTCATAGATTGACTCATCGGATTGTTAAAGAGGAATAAGACATAGCGGTCTAAAAAATAAATAGGCCTAACCATTAGCTTAGAGAAACCTAAAGGATTTCTATTTGCATAAATTTTTGGTAGAATGTCTCCAATAAATAAAATTAGCATTCCTATTAAACCTACTTCTAAAATTATCTCTAAAATTGGACTATTCAAGGAACTTAAATATGGGTTGTCAATTGATGCAAACAGAATAACTATTGCGATATTTATAAAGTTATTAGAGATAAGAATCGTTGCTAGTAATCTCTTCGGCTTTTCTAGTAGAACTTTAATTTTCTTTATAATTTTATTACCATCTTCATTAGGCATATTGGATTTATCAAGTGAGAAAAACGCAACTTCACACCCTGAAGTCAGAGCAGATAATATTAGAAAAATTAAGATTAAAATAATTTTTACTATCACAAAAATCTAGAATAAAAAGTTATGGGTTGAGATTTAAAAATATGTTTAGAACGGTAAGTCGTCTTCTGTATTATCACTCTTCTGGTTGTTATTGTCTGGAGCAGGTTTTGCCTGTGTATTTGAAACACCATCTTTCTTAGTGGAAAGAAAAGTAAACTCATCAACATTTACTTCAGTTGTATATTTATCTACACCATCCTCTCCTTGCCATTTTCTTGTTCTAAGCTTCCCTTCAACATATACTTTATCTCCTTTAGATAGATATTTTTCACAGATTTCAGCTGCTTTATTTCTTAAAACAATATTGTGCCAATCAGTATTTGTTACTTTTTCATTGGTTGTTTTATTAGTATATGTCTCGTTAGTAGCAAGAGGAAATCTTGCAAGACAACCGCCATTATCAAAATGTTTAATCTTCACGTCATCACCAAGATGACCAATTAACATTACTTTATTTAGTGTTCCGCTCATAATTATATATATGGGCTAATATACAAAAATAGAGTACCTAGATTAATAACTTATTAATAAAATTAGTTATGGGTACTGGAAAATTATGGTTGTTTAGATCAGTCAAATGTACGCCTGACGTTATTGTTTCATTAACACTAATCTGATAAAATGATATATATAATATCTGATGAGATAGAATATGTTTTACCCTATATACATCCTCCTTTTCTTCATTAATAGTCAAAGATGTGTTTTTTGCAAGTTTTTTGAATTCGGTTAGAGTGGTTATTTTTTTTATTTCTTTTTTACTTTCAATAAGAGGGAATTCATTTAGTTTGTACCAAATATCTTTGTTAACTCTTTTGTTAACTATTGTCTTTTCTTTACTGTCAATAAACACGATATAATTTAAGAATCTTTCTTTAGGTTTTTTCTTTTTTGATTTAACAGGTATTGTGTCAATTTCTTTATTTTGAAAAGCAACACATTTTGAGGAAAAAATACATGACTCACAATCTGGAAAAGGATTACAGACAAGAGCTCCATACTCCATCATAGCTTGATTGAAATCACCTGGATTATCAACTTTACTAATTAATTTTTTTCCAATTTCCCTAATATTTCTTTGCCCTTTTAATGAGTCTATTGGAGTTTTAAGTCCATAATACCTGGAAAGTAATCTTAAAACATTTCCATCAACAACTGGATTATACTCATTAAAACATATAGATGATATAGCACTAGCAGTATAGTCACCTATTCCATCTAGCTTAATTAACTCATTATAAGTATTAGGGAATTTACCATTTAATGTATTCATTATTATTTTTGAAGTTTTATGAATATTAATTGCCCTATTATAATAGCCTAAGCCCTTCCACACTTTTATTACTTCTGATTCATCTGCAGATGAGAGGCTTTCTAAGGAAGGGAATTTTTTTATAAAATTGTTAAAATATTTCTCGCCCTGAACTACTCGAGTTTGTTGAAGAATAATCTCAGATATCCAAACTCTATATGGATCAATATTTTCTCTCCATGGCAATTCTCTTTTATTATTTATATACCATTTAACTAATTGATTTTCAAAAGACATTTGTAAAATATTCTAAGGGTAATTATATATTACTAAATCACTAATTTAAAATATAAATTTATATATTTGCTAGCCTTAAAAGCTAATTGTATAACCAATATAACAGAAAATGACAAAGGCAGATATTGTAAAAAATATATCGGATCAAACAGGAGTTGATAAAACTGATGTTCAGATGATCGCTGAAAAATTTATGGAGGAAATTAAAAATTCTCTCGAAAATAATAATAATGTTTACTTAAGGGGGTTTGGTAGTTTTATAATTAAGACAAGAGCAGAAAAAACCGGTAGAAATATATCAAAAAATACTGCTGTTATTATTCCAGCTCATAATATTCCTGCATTTAAACCTTCAAAAACTTTTGTCAAATCTGTAAAACAAAATGTGCCAGTTGGCTAATTTTAAAACTAGATAGATATGCCTAGCGGTAAAAAAAGAAAAAGACATAAGGTTGCTACTCATAAGAGAAAAAAAAGAGCGAGAGCAAACCGACACAAGAAGAAATAGTGTTTGGGATTACACTCTAAACATCCCAAAGTTCTTTGAAATAACGTATAACGAAAGTTATATTATTATTGAAAAATGTTTAACCTTTCTACTTAACAGTAGAAATAATACTTAAAACAGTGAAAAAAGAATTGATTATAAGATCAAATTCAAGTGCTGTTGATTTTGCAATGCTTAGCGAGGGTAGACTTGTTGAGTTAGATAAAGAAGTGGGTAAAAACAAATTTTCTGTAGGTGATATTTTTGTTGCAAAAATTAGAAAAACTATTCCTGGATTAAACGCTGCATTTGTGAATGTAGGACATGAGAAAGATGGTTTTCTACACTATCATGACTTAGGACCTAAATTGTTATCATTATCAAAATTTGTAGATCAAATTGATACTAAAAAAGTGAAATCTTTTTCATTTAGTAAATTTGACTTTGAGAAAGATATTCCAAAAAATGGTCTTATTAAAGATTGTTTAAAAGCAAAACAAACAACTTTAGTACAAATTATTAAAGAACCTATATCTACAAAAGGTCCCAGACTAAGTTCTGAGATTTCATTAGCAGGTAGATTTATGGTTTTGATTCCCTTTTCTGAGAGAATCTCTATTTCACAAAAAATTAAAAGTCAAGATGAGAAAAAAAGACTAAAAAATTTAGTCAAGAAGATTAAACCAAAAGGTTTTGGTGTAATAATTCGTACTGTAGCACAAAGAAAATCAGTAATTGAGCTAGAAGGAGATTTAAAGGATTTAATTCTTAGATGGAAAAGACTCTGTATCAACTTAAGTAAGTCAGATTCTTATCCAACTAAAATTTTAGGAGAGATAAATAGAACAACATCAAAGCTAAGAGATATATTTGATGATTCGTTTTCAAATATTTATCTAGATGATCCTAACTTACATAGTGAGATTAAAGATTATATAAAACTAATAGCTCCATCAAAATCATCTATCGTTAAACTCTATAAAGGAGTAACTCCAATTTTTGAAAAATACGGAATTGAGAGACAAATAAAGTCTTCCTTTGGAAGAACAGTCTCTATGCAAAAAGGAGCATATCTAATAATAGAACATACAGAAGCTCTTCATGTTATTGATGTAAATAGTGGAAACAGATCTAATAAATCAAAAACACAAGAAGAAACTGCTATGGAAGTAAACTTAATTGCATCTGCTGAAATTGCCAGACAATTAAGATTAAGAGATATGGGAGGAATTATTGTAGTTGACTTTATAGACCAAACAAAAAGAGAAAACAGAAAAAAGTTGTTCGATCATTTTTGCCAAGAAATGGCAAAAGATAGAACTAAGCATAAAATTCTTCCACCAAGCAAATTTGGTTTGATTCAAATTACAAGGCAAAGGATAAGGCCTGAAATGAATATCAAAACTAAAGAAGCAAATCCAAACAAGGATTTAGAAGTGGAAGCACCTATTTTATTAGTAGACAAAATCAATACCGAACTTAACAGAGTTGTTAAGAATGCGCGTTATAAAAAGGGAGCAATCTACATTCATGTGCATCCATTTGTAGCAGCGTATATAGATAAAGGTCTATTTTCATTGAAAAATAAGTGGAGTTTCAATTGTAAAAGGATAATTAAAATTATACCTAGAGACTCTTACTTGTATCTTCAATATAATTTAACAGACAGTAGATCAAAAATTTTAAGATAAAATCTTTTTAAAAAACCGTTTAGAAATTCTAAACGGTTTTTTTTATATTATGATATGGAATCTTCCGTAAAAAAGAAAATAGAATACTTTTGTGCATACCAAGAAAGATGCCATCTAGAGGTATCAAAAAAACTAAATAAACTTGGAGTATTCGGTGATGATGCAGATGAATATGTATGCTATCTAATTGATGAAAATTTTTTATCTGAAACTAGATTCTCTGAAGCTTATGTTAGAGGAAAATTTAACAATAACAATTGGGGGAAGATTAAAATAATCAGAGAACTTAAATCAAGAAATATTTCAAATTGGAATATTAGTAATGCGTTAAATCAAATAAGTGATATTGACTACAATAACAAACTTAAAAAACTCTGTGAAAAACAAATTGAACTTAGTGATAAAACTAAAGTTGAGATGAGAAATAAAGTAATTAAAAGCCTTTCAATTAAAGGATGGGAGATAGATTTAATAATTACTCAGATTAATCAACTAATAAAGTAACTTGATTATTATTCATTTCAACAGTTCCAGATTCTATTTCTAATATTGTCTGCTTTTCGTTAAATTCAAATCTATCTTTATTTTCGTCTTGAATAGACATTTTGCCAATAATTTTTACTTGACCTTTTGTAAGAGTAGAGACAATTGGTGCATGATCATTTAACACCTGAAAGTCGCCATGTGATCCTGGAAAAAGAATTGATTCAACATCTCCTTTAAATAGAGTTTGTTCTGGTGTAATTATTTCTAAATACATTATTATTTTGTTTCAGCTAACATTTTTTCACCAGCCTCTATAGCTTCCTCAATTGTTCCTTTAAGATTAAAAGCAGATTCAGGAATATGGTCAAGTTCTCCATCCATAATCATATTAAATCCTTTAATAGTTTCTTTAATGTCAACTAGTACTCCTGGGATACCTGTAAATTGTTCTGCAACATGGAAGGGTTGTGAAAGGAATCTTTGAACCCTTCTAGCCCTAGCAACAGCTTGTTTATCTTCTTCTGAAAGCTCTTCCATTCCAAGAATAGCAATAATATCTTGTAACTCCTTATATTTCTGAAGGAGCTCTTTAACTCTTTGTGCACAATTATAATGATCATCCCCTAAAATTTCTGGAGTTAAAATTCTTGATGTTGAATCAAGAGGATCTACTGCTGGATAAATTCCAAGTTCAGAAATTTTTCTTGATAAAACTGTAGTTGCATCAAGGTGAGCAAAAGTTGTAGCTGGTGCAGGATCAGTTAAATCATCTGCAGGAACATATACTGCTTGAACAGATGTAATAGAACCATTCTTTGTTGATGTAATTCTTTCTTGCATAACACCCATTTCTGTTGCTAGTGTTGGTTGGTATCCAACAGCAGAAGGCATTCTTCCTAAAAGAGCTGAAACTTCAGAACCAGCTTGAGTAAATCTAAATATGTTATCCACAAAGAATAGCACATCTTTACCCTGCCCATCAGCACCACCATCTCTAAAATACTCTGCTATAGTTAAACCTGAAAGTGCAACTCTAGCTCTTGCTCCAGGAGGCTCATTCATCTGGCCAAACACAAATGTTGCTTTAGATTCTAATAATGCCTTTTTGTCAACTTTACTTAAATCCCACTCACCTGCTTCCATGGATTTTTTGAATTCTTCACCATAATTAATAATACCAGACTCGATCATCTCTCTTAGTAAATCATTACCCTCTCTTGTTCTTTCTCCAACTCCAGCAAAAACTGACAAACCACCATGACCTTTGGCTATATTGTTAATTAACTCTTGAATTAATACTGTTTTTCCAACTCCAGCTCCACCAAATAATCCAATTTTACCACCTTTTGCATAAGGTTCGATAAGGTCAATAACTTTAATTCCCGTAAATAAAACTTCGGTAGAGGTTGAAAGTTGATCAAATGCAGGAGCTTCTCTATGGATTGACATACCATCATTTTCTGTTTTTGGTAATACTTCAAGTCCATCTATAGGATCTCCAACTACATTAAAGAGTCTTCCGTATACATCATTACCAATTGGCATTTGAATTGGGTTTCCCGTAGCAACAACCTCAGTCCCCCTACTTAATCCATCTGTAGAGTCCATTGATATTGTTCTAACAATATTTTCTCCAATATGTGATTGTACTTCTAAAACAAGAATAGTTCCATCCTCTTTAGTTATTTCTAATGAATCATAGATCTCTGGAAGAATACTTTCTTTTGATGAAAATTCAACATCAACAACCGCTCCAATTACTTTTGAAACTTTACCTATATTTTTTGACATTTTTTATGTTTATAAAATTAAAGTGCAAATATATGTTCTTGGATTAAAAATTAAAAGATAATAGCCCTTCAATTTTGATAATTTATTAAGATGAAAAATATATTTACCAAAAAGCCTTTAAATTGTTTTAGTTCACTTTAATTAAATAGAATATATTAGCCACAAATTCGATTTTTTTATGGCATCAAAATATATTGATCTTTCAACAGTTAAGTTTTTTATGAATATTGTTCAGGAATTAGAAACCGTCTTGGAAAAAGAAAGGTTTGTTGATCATGATCTTGAATCTGTGAATCTTTATGTTGACTCTGTTAAGCAATTTGCAGATAAAGAACTGTTTCCATATTTCAAAGAAATGGATGAAAGTCCTGCTCATTATAAAGACGGGTCAATTCATGTTCACAAACAAGTTGAAAAAATGATGAAGGATGGTGGGTCCATGGGTTTGATTGCCGCTCCATTTAATTACGAAGATGGGGGGTTGCAACTGCCATTACTTGCTCACACAGCTGCTAACTATATTTTAGATGCAGCAAATAACCATTTACCTGGATATTCTGGTCTTACTTCTGGAGCTGCAGAGCTAATTGTAGAGTTTGCAAGTAACAGTCTTAAAGAAAAATATACACCTAAGATGCTTACTGGTGAATGGGGTGGAACTATGTGTTTAACCGAGCCACAGGCTGGAAGCTCATTATCAGATATAGTTACTAAGGCAACTCCGTTAAATGATGGTCAATATAAAATTAATGGGCAAAAAATATTCATTTCTGGAGGGGATCATCAATATGCTGATAATATAGTTCATTTGTTATTAGCTAGAATAGAAGGAGCTCCTGCTGGTACGAAGGGAATTTCATTATTTGTGGTTCCAAAAAAGAGGGTTGAAGAAAATGGTGAACTTCTCTTTAACGATGTAACTACTGTAGCTGATTTTGAAAAAATGGGTCAAAAGGGATATTGTACTACTCATCTTAGTTTTGGTGACAACGACGATTGTCACGGTTATCTTGTTGGTGAGGAAAACAATGGTTTAAATTATATGTTTCTAATGATGAATGGTGCTCGTATTGCAGTTGGTCGTGGAGCATCAGCTATTGCATGTGGTGCATACTATGCATCATTAGAATATGCTAACGAACGTCCACAGGGGAGAAAACTTTCATCAGACGGAACGAAGAATTTAAAAGATAAACAAAGCTTAATAATAGAACATCCTGATGTAAGACGAATGCTTCTACTTCAAAAATCAATGGTTGAAGGATCCATGAACTTGATTTTTAAAGCTGCAAAATATTATGACCTTCAACATAACAGTACTGATGACAAAGACAAGCAAAAGTACCACACTTTGCTTGAGATGATAATTCCTGTTGTTAAAACTTATCCTTCAGAGGCTGGTATTTATTCTATAAATAATGGGCTTCAAGTTCTTGGAGGCTATGGTTTTTGTTCGGATTTTATTCTACAACAATATTATCGTGATATAAGAATTTCATCAATATATGAAGGAACTACTGGAATTCAGTCACAAGATCTCCTAGGCAGGAAAATGATGTTAAATAATGGTGAAGGTGCTAAACTATTATTAGATGAAATTCAGAAAACAATTGATAAGGCCAAAATAGATGATGAATTAAAAGAGTGGGCTTCATCATTAAGTAATAGGATTGATCAAAGTCAAAAAATATTATTTCATCTTATGCCATATGCAATAAAGGGAGATTATGAAAGATTTTTAGCTGATGCATCAATTTTTATGGAATTCTTTAGTTTAGTCCTAATTGGTTGGTCTTGGCTAGAAATTGGTGTAGCTACTAAGCTTGCTTTATCAACCAGTAATAGTTCTTTAGATTCAAAATTCTATCTAAGTAAGTTAGATGCTTTAGAGTATTTTTATGTTTATGAATTACCGAAAACATCAGGGCTTGCAGAAATTCTACTTCATCCTTCTTCAGTCACTATAAAAAAGGAAGACAAAGTGATTGATTAAAGTTCAATTTTTTGTTTCTCTATTGATAATTTTGCCATTCTTGCATATGCTTGAACAACAAAATTTAGATGTTTAAACCTTGTATCCTTTGTTAAGCCCTTCTCATATCTAAAATATATTTGTTGAACAATAACAGCTATTTTAAAAAGCCCAAAAACAAAATAAAAAACAATATTTTCAATCTCATCTCCAAACTTTTTGGAATACATCTCTAAAATTTCACCTCTCTTTGGGTTGTTCTCCTCAGAAGTAATATTCAAGTTTATTTCTCTCATATAATCAGGATCATCTTTGTTTATCCAATAGGCAAGTGTTGTGCCTAGGTCCATAAAAGGATCTCCTGTAGTACACATTTCCCAGTCAAGAACTGACTTTACAGATAAAGTTTTTGAATCAAGAACTAAATTATCATATTTAAAATCATTGTGAATTAGAGAAACATATGGTGACTCTTTAATATTATTATTTAACCATTTAATTACAAAATTAATTTCGGGAATATCTTGAGTTTTTGAGTTTTGATATCTCTTTGTCCACCCCTTAACTTGTCTTTCACAATAACCAATTGGTCTTCCAAATTCACTGAGACCTATTTTTTCAATTTCTAATTTATGAAGCTCAACAAATGTGTCTACAAACTCAGATGCTATAAAATCATATTGTGTTTTTGTTGTTAGTATTTTTTTAAAATTGTTACTTCTTAAAACTGTCCCCCTAATTCTTTCCATGATATAAAAATCAGATCCTATAATATTGATGTCATCGCAATAATGGAGTGGTATGGGCGATTTTTTATAATTGTTTTTAAGAGCAGATAAAACTTTATATTCTCTGCTCATGTCGTGCCCTGATTTAACTTTTGCCCCAATAGGTGGTTTTCTTAATATAAATTCTTTGTTATTAGACTCGATTAAATATGTAAGATTTGAAAAACCTGATGGAAACTGAAGAATATTAAAACTGTTTTTATCTATATCTAAGAAGGTTGATAAATAATTAGATAATGCAACATTATTAAGCTCCTCGTCTTCTCTTATTTTTGTTGGATTGTCATTATATGTTTCGGACATTATAGATTTGAATAATGAGCTTTATTTTTTGTATGATTTTAAAATAAGTCTAGCCAATCTACTTTTATGAACCTCATCTGCCCCATCATATATTCTTGCAGCTCTTTCATGTCTGTAATAAGATGATAAAATTATATCATCTGTAACGCCCAATGCTCCATGGACCTGAATTGCATTGTCAACAACTTTTTGAAGTACATTGGCGCAATAAAATTTAATAATAGATATTTCTGATCTTGTTTTATATGTTCCCTGCGAATCAATTTTTTTGGCAGCATCTTGCACCAGTAGTCTTGCAGCATTTATCTCTGCTCTTGACTCTGCAATCCAGTTTTGAATAGTTTGTTTTTCTGACAACATTGTTCCTGGAGATATTTCTCTTGAGACTGCTCTTTCACACATTAAATTAAATGCTCTTTCACACATGCCAATCCATCTCATACAATGGTGAATTCTCCCGGGTCCTAATCGTTTTTGTGCAATTGCAAAGCCTTCCCCTTCGGATCCTAAGACATTTGTGATTGGGACACAAACGTTATTAAATTTAATTTCTGCATGACTTTCCCATCCTGCGCCTGGATGTCCCATTATTGAAACATTTCTAACAAATTCAACTCCATCTGTTTTCAATGGAACAATGATTTGACTAGCTTTTTTATGAACATCCTCACCGTCTGGATCAGTTACCGCCATAACTATTGCAAAATATGCTCCGTCAAAACTTGATGTAAACCATTTATGTCCATTTATTATATAGTTTCCATTTTCTTTTTTTGCAGTTGTTCCCATCCTTGTAGGGTTTGAGCCAGCATAATTAGGTTCTGTCATTGCAAAACAACTTCTAATTTTGCCTTCTAAAAGTGGTTTAAGGTATTTTTCCTTTTGTTCTTTAGTACCCGTTTCAATTAAAACTTCCATATTTCCAGCATCAGGAGCTTGGCAATTAAATACATAAAATCCATAAGGACTTGCACCAAGTATCTCGCTTACCTCACCATGTTGTTCTAGTGTTAAGCCTAAACCTCCATATTCTTTAGAAACTTGTGGCAGCCAAAACCCCATCTCTTTAACCTTATCTCTTAATTCGTTTAGTTTAGGTAATTTTTCACTCCACTCAGAATTAACAATCCATGGTTCAAGTGAAATCAACTCATCATTAATAAATGTTTTAATTTTTTGTTTTACTTCTTTAAAGTTCATTTTTAATACTTAAATAAGTTTAATTTTTTAGTTTGGAACTGAATATATCAATGAAATTATCTCAGCCACGCACACTGGCTTAGCTTCTCCCTTAACTTCAAATATAATTTTTAATGTATATTTTGCTCCACCTGACACCTCCTCAATATTTGTTAAGGATACCTTACCTCTAAATTTTGAATCCGCAGGAGTTGCATTTGGAAATCTCACCTTTTCAAGTCCATAGTTTACCGCTAATGCTATATTGTTTAGTTTGAGTGTTTGAAACACAACCTGTGATGCATAGGATAATACATGAAAACCATGGGCTATTGTTTTTTTATAAGGTGAATATTTTGCAGCTTTTTCTTTATCTATATGAATCCACTGTTTATCTTGAGTTAATTCTGCAAATGAATTTACTTTCTCTTGTGACATTTCAAACCACTCCGAGATACCAATCTCCTTTCCAAGGTATTTATTTAAATCTTCTAGATTTTCTATTTCTGTAGAATAAGGCTTTTCCATAATATAAATTAATTGATCATGTATCCCCCGTCTATATTAAACGTCTCTCCTGTTGTATAACTTGATGCCTCAGAAGCAAGATACACAGCAATTCCTGAAATTTCTTCTGGCTCGGCTGCTTTCCTTATTGGTAAATCTTTCAACCATAATTCTAACATCTCTTCATTTTGCCATAAGGCAGAACTTAATTTTGTTTTTATTAATCCCGGGCATATTGCATTAGACCTAATACCATACTTACCCCACTCTTTTGCTTGAGATTTAGTTAACATACTAATTGCAGCTTTACTAATTGAATAAACTCCTAGTCCTTTATCGGGCTTATGTCCCTCTACAGAAGAAATATTTATAATAGAGCCAGATTTATTATTTTTCATATGCTTCATAACCATATTTGAAAGCTTAAATGCAGCTTTTACATTAATATCCATTATTTTATTAAAAAGCTTTTCATCCGCATTTTCTAGTCTATCAAAAACAGGATTAATTCCTGCATTATTAACTAGTATATCTATTTTATCATATTTTTTTATTGTTGTATCAATCAGATTTTTCAGATGATCTTCTTCTCCAACATGACATTCACATGCAAGAGCATTATATCCGTTCTTAGTAATTTTATTAGCGATTTCATCTACTGCTTCTTTCGATCTACTGCTCACAACTACGCTTGCTCCAAATTCTGCAAGAGCCTCAGCAATTGATGCGCCGATTCCTCTGCTTGCGCCGGTAACAATTGCAACCTTACCAGATAAATCAAATAGTTTTGTATACTTTTTTGTCATTTTAAATACAATTATGTTGACGTAATATACTAATTGATTTAATTATCCTTATAAGAATGTAAAATAAATACAGAAAAAGATTTTTTGATAAAGTTTAATGAGGTTGTATGTTTTTATAGATGAAAATATTCTTATATATTTAGTAAAAACTGATCTTTAATAATTAACATAAAGAACGGAAAATAATAAAAACCAAATAATTATGAGTGCAAATCAAGAGCCATTTGAACTTAACTTTTACAAATGGGAAAAGGAGTTTAAAGATAAGCCATACCTAAGACAACCTATAGGTGAAGCATGGGAAGAGTTAACATGGGGTCAAGTTGGAGATATGGCCAGACGATTAGCCACTGGGCTTAAATCTCTTAATCTTAGAGAGGGTGCGCATATAGGTATTTATTCAAAGAATTGTAGAGAATGGATTATTTCAGACTTAGCAATTGTTATGGCTGGATATGTTTCAGTTCCTTTCTTTCCCTCTTTAAATGGTAAAGAACTTGCATATATTATGGATTATGGAGATGTTGATGCACTTTTTTTAGGTAAAATTGAGACATGGGATGATATAAAAAACGACTTACCTAAAGACATGCCTATGATTACGTTTCCTAATTATGCTGGCTGTTCAAATGTTGAAGTAGGTCATAAATGGCATGAATTTATCGATAAACATGAGCCTATAACCAACCCTCATAATCCTAAATTATCTGATTTATGGACAATAATTTTTACCTCCGGTACAACAGGAAATCCAAAGGGAGTTATGCTAACTTATCAAGCAATTGACGGAATTAAAGTTGTGTTAGATGATCCGAATAACCCTTTAGGAATTAAACATGATGGTAATAATGAATTTATATCTTATCTACCGCTAAACCATATTTTTGAAAGAGTAGTTATTGAATGGACATCATTTAGATATGGTGGAACAATTTCATTTGTAGAGTCAATAGAAAAGTTTGGACAAAACCTTAAAGATGTTCAACCGCATGTTTTTGCAGCGGCTCCAAGAGTTTGGACAAAACTTCAAATGGGTATTCTATCTAAATTTCCTCAAAAAAGATTAGATAAATTACTTAAAATTCCATTATTATCAGGGTTACTAAAAAAACTTATAAGGAAAGGGCTTGGGTTTAGTAAATCTAGAGTTACTGTGTCTGGTTCAGCTCCAATGCCTGTAGAATTAATTGAATGGTTTAGAAAGATTGGCGTCTATATAACTAATGGATATGGAATGACTGAAAACTGTGCAATATGTAGTTCTGTTGATGGAAAAGACTTTGGAAAGTTAAATACTGTTGGAAAACCTCAAAAAGGAGTTGAACTTAAAATTGAAGAAGAAACAGGTGAAATACTTATGCGAGGTCCATTTGTAATGGTTGGTTATTATAAAAACGAGGAATTGTCAAATCAAACATTAAGAGGTGGTTGGCTTCACACAGGGGATAAAGGATTCTTAGATGATGATGGATATTTGCATATAACTGGAAGAGTAGCTGATAGTTTTAAAACTTCAAAAGGAGAGTACATTGAGCCGCTTACTTTGGAACAATATTTTGTTAATATTAATGAAATAGAAGAGGTTTGTGTAGTCGGTCTTGGAATTGCTCAGCCACTGTGTCTAATTCAGTTGTCCGAAATTGGTAAAAAAGCTTCAAAAGATGTTCTGTCAAAAATGTTAACTGAAACACTTAATACAGTTAATAATGGGCTTGTTAACTACAAAAAAATATCAACATTGATAGTTGTAAAAGATGAGTGGACTCAAGAAAATGGGATTATTGGACCAACTCAAAAACTTAAAAGAGGAGCTGTTGAAGATCTTTACTCTGGAAATTATCTTAAATGGCATGAATCAAATGAAAAATTAATCTTTGAATCATCGTCAAATCACTCCCAAAGATTTGATTCATACTCATAGGGCTAATTACATTCACAGCTGAGGATATCACCCGCATTTGGTGGGTGAAAAAAATTATATTAACTTGAATTCAAATCAGATCAAGTATTATGGTTCTATTGCCTGTTTTTACTGGCCTTTCCACCATACTTGCATTAAATATATAAACTAGTTATAGAAAAGGATTATCTTTGACGTAACAAAACCTAATTAATATGAAAAATATTTTAAACAAGTATTATTTAGCCTTTATGGCTGTAATTCTATTTGGTAGTGTTTATTCACAAACTCAAATATCTGGTTCAGTGATGGATTCGG
>JAQXBP010000093.1:0-11363 GCA_029252345.1 Flavobacteriaceae bacterium
GCAAGAACATTTGTTTGAGCCATTATCTTATTTCTACCATAAGGAGAGTATTCTCCAAATAGATTATCAGCTAGTTCTGGTTTCAAAACTAAATAACCAATTCTTAGGCCAGCCATTCCATATACTTTTGAGAAAGTTCTAGATACAATAACATTTTTTCCAGCTCTAACTAAGTAGTCCATAGATGGATAATCTGGCTCCTCTATATAATCATAATATGCTTCATCACAAAAAACAATTGTTCTGTCTGAAGCTCTTTCACAAAAATCACTCAAAGAGAGTTTTTCTAATAAAGTACCTGTTGGATTATTTGGATTTGCAATAAAAACCATTTTTGTTTGCTCATCAATACTTTCTTCAATTTTACCTAAATCATAACCCTTGTTTGAATCTACTGGAACCCATTTAATTTTTCCTCCCCAGGATTCCGCATAACTCATAAGTGCTAAATAGGTAGGTTGTCCAGCAACAATATCCCCTCCACCATCTGCGATGGCAAGACCAGTTACTCTTAACGCTTCATTTGAGCCTCCAGTAATTACAATACTCTCAGGAGAAACATTATGTTTTTTCGCTAAAGATTTTTGTAGCTCTAAAATATATTCATATGGATATCTACACGCATCTTCAAAAGAATCTATAATAGCATTTCTAACTCTTTCTGATGGCCCATATGGATTTTCGTTTGAGCTTAGCTTTACAACATTAGATAATGGCCTTGGATTATATTTTTTGATTTCTTCAGCAGTTAATATTGAAGGGGCCATCATTAACCCTCCTAAACCTATTGAAGATTTAAACCACTCTCGTCTTGATTGCATAATTATTTAATTTTACAATAAATTAAAAAAGAAAGTATTCTTTTCAAAATTTAATCATTAATTTTCGACATGACCAGCTTGTTTGACTCTATTGAAAATTTTATAAATCTAATTATAGTTCCTTTGAATTGGGTAATGCTATTCCTAATTATTGGAGGAGGAATTTATCTTACTGTTATTTCCCGAGCAAACCCATTAATGAAAATTTCACGTGGATTTAATTTGCTCTTAAAAAAAGACAACTCTAGTATTGGTATCTCAAGATTTCAAGCACTCTCCGCTGTTTTGGCTGCTACAGTAGGATTAGGTAATATTTCCGGAGTTTCTATTGCTATTCACCAAGGTGGTCCTGGAGTTCTAGTCTGGATGTGGGTTACTGCTCTCATCGGGGCTACAATAAAGTTTTTTTCCTGTTCTCTTGCTGTTAGCTTGAGGGATAAAGATACAGATGGTAATTATCTAGGGGGGCCAATGTATTATATGACTCTTGGTATTAAAAAATGGGGAAGACCATTAGCTATATGGTTTTCAGTTGCAGGATTAGTAGGCGTGCTTCCTGCTTTTACAGCTAATCAACTAACTCAGTCGTATATAGACGTGCTTGATCCAAATAGTTTTTTAAATATTGGCGATGGTAATTGGAAATTAGTAATTGGTGTGATTTTCACAATTCTAACTTCATTTGTAATATTTGGTGGTCTTAAATCCATAGTTAAAGTTACTTCTGGATTGGTTCCTGTTATGGTTGTTCTTTATTTTCTCTTAGGAATATTTATTTTAATATCAAATGCAAGTGTCGTTCCTTCAACATTTGCTCTTATTTTTAGTGAGGCTTTTAATTTTAACACAATGGTTCAAGGTGGTTTCTGGGGACTTGTATTGATTGGTATTCGTAGGGCTGTTTTTTCAAGCGAAAGTGGAGTTGGTTTAGCTCCTATTTATCATGGACAATCAACTTCACAAAAAGGTACTGATGAAGGGTTAGTTGGAATGTTAGGGCCAATTCTTGATACGATTTTAGTCTGTACAATAACAGGCTTAATAATTATTATTTCTGGAGCTTATCTAGAAACTGATTTAAACGGAATTGTTTTATCTCTCGAGGCTTTTAGAAGATTGTTTTTTGGATTTGGTGATTATATTTTAATTATTATGATTTCTGTCTTTGGAATATCAACACTCTTTACTTATTCTTATTATGGTGTTAAATGTTATGGTTTTTTAACAACCCCTAAAAAGGGAAAGTATTATAATTATATATATATAGCAGCTATTATAATCTCTTCAATATTGACAGTAGAAATCGTAATTGGATTAATTGATGTGGCTTTTGCACTTATGGCAATTCCCAATATGATAGCTATAATATACCTCTCTAAAATTGTCACAAAAGAGATGAAAACAAGATCTTGGATTTAATCTACGTAATCAATAGGAGGTGGACCAGGATCTAAAAAAGGATCGTACTTATAGTCTCCTATTCTTTCATCAAACTCTTTCTTTATTTGTTTTCTTAAATTTTCATCCTTAAATATATCAACCATTGTCATTCCTAGAGCTTTTGTAGCATGAAGCATTCCCTTGTGTCCAATTGACATCCCAGAACTTGCAACTACAGACCAAGAATGCCATGGCACACCTTTTGGAGCTGTTGTTGCTGCTAAACTTACAACCGGGACATTATAACTTACGTCTCCAACATCAGTAGATCCACCTCCTGGGCTTTCAAGTGTTTCTCTTAATGGTCTAATTTTTCCATCGATTCCAATTTTAGGTTTTCCATTATTTTCTTGCATTTCTAGTGCAAACTTAATTTCTTCTTCAGAGTATTGAATGTCTCCCAAAGTTTCAAGGTTTTTTTGCATTACTGCTCCTCCCGTTCTATTAGGAAGTAGATCGTGAATTCCTGAAATTAATGATATCTTATGATCAACATTAGCCATTATAGATGCTCCTCCAGCCATTTTCCTCACCTGTTCATAAACAGGAACCAGACCATCTCTTGTTATATCTCTAACTCTAACCCAGATTCTAGAATAGTCTGGCACAACATTAACTACTTGTCCGGCGTCTTGTATATGATAATGAATTCTAACACTTGGCTTAATATGTTCTCTGTATGAATTTATTCCATGAGTGTATAGCTCTAATGCATCTGAAGCACTTCTAGCATTCCAAGGATCAACAGAGGCATGTGATGCCTGTCCTGTAAATTCAACCATAAAATCTACTAACGCTAGAGATGGTTGAACATTAGCTTCAGTTTTATCAGCAGGGTGCCAGTCCATCACAACATCTACATTGTCAAATACACCCTCTCTAATCATCCAAAGTTTTCCAAAAAATTTTTCTTCAGCTGGAGTTCCAAAATATTTGACAGTCCCTTTTAGACTTCCTTTTTCAATTAATTCTTTAATAGCAACAGCAGCACCTAAACTGGCTGTTCCAAATAGGTTGTGACCACATCCATGGCCTGCTCCTCCCTTTGTAAGTTCATTTTTATAAGGAACTGTTGTCTGAGATAGACCTGGTAAAGCGTCAAATTCTCCAATAATTCCAATTACAGGACTTCCCTCTCCATAAGTAGCGGTAAATGCTGTTGGCATACCCGCTAGATCTGAATCAACATCAAAGCCATTTTGTTTTGCATAATTAATTAAATACTCTGCAGATTTTTCTTCCCTAAATGCTACCTCGGCTGCATGCCAAATGTTATCACTCATTGTTATAAGCTCATCTGATTTTTCCTCTATTGAATTAAGTAATTCTTTTTTTAATTTATTTACGCTCTGCGCATTGATACTTCCATATGAAAGTATTAATATTAGAATTGGAAGAAAATTTTTCATTAGTTAATAATTTAAGATTTTATTAATAATGTAATTTACAAATAATATTTATTTTAGAATATGAGATTATTTAGGGATGTAAAGGGTAACAATGTTGATCCTGTTGATCATACACTATCTATATTAAAAGATTATCCTTATGCTAAAATTCATATTGGATCTGACTCTCAAAATGTTGGTAAAAAAACAAACTACACAAGTGTTATAGCCTACAGGCTTGGGACAAGGGGTGTTCACTATATTTTAAGTAAGTCTTCTTGTGAGGTGATTAATGATATATGGAAGAGGCTATGGTTAGAGGCTGAATATAGTATTCAGGTTGCAGAATGGTTAACAAAACAAGTAAGTGTTCAAGTAGAGATTGATATGGATTATAATTCTGATGAAAATCATAGGTCACATAAATTAATCTCTGCAACTAAAGGTTGGGCTAATTCATTAGGCTATAAAGTAAACGTCAAGCCAAATAACCAAATAGCAACACGAGCTGCTGATCATCATTGCAAATAACTATAATAATTGGCTGAAAATTCGATCTCCTCCAAATCTAATAACATCTGTTGATGGAACACCTGTCTCCTTCTCAACAATTTCAATATAATTTTTGGCATCTTCATCAGACATTAAAGTTGTATTTAATGCTACTCCAACTACTTTTGCTTTCGGGTAAGTTCCTAATACTGAAGCCAAATTTTCATTTAAATCTATAAATTTTTTTAAATCTGGAATCTTAATATTTTCCAATGATCTTAAGGAATTGTTTCCTGCAATATGACATAAAATCATATGAGTTGGACACGTTCCTCTCATCAAAGGAAGAGTTGCAGTACTTCCTGGATGTAATATTGAGCCTTGTCCTTCAACAATTATAACGTCTTTATCTTTTTGTTCAATAACTGCTGTTTCTACAGCTCCACAAGCATGGTCAATTTTATATGCATCCAATGGTATTCCATTGCCAGTAACAGTAATTCCAACCTGTCCTGTTGCAACAAAACCAGCATTTATTTTTTTCTCTCTTAGGTAAGAGTATAGTTCTAGGCCGACAGTCATTTTACCGGCGGCCATGTCGGTGCCGATCATTAACACCCTCTTATTTATTAAATCAGCTGCTTTTGCTGATCCAATTTTTGGAATTACTTTTGGTACTCTTGTGTCCCAAATCCATTGATTATTATCAATCAAGTATTTAGAAAACTCAGGGTGTATTTGATCATGAAGTCCATTAATAATTGACATGCCTTTCTCAATGGCTTCTTTAATAACTGGGTCCCATGATTTTGGTCTAATTCCTCCTGATGTTAACACTCCCAAAAGAAGAACATTCGCCCCCATTGATTTTGCTTTATCTATGCTTTCTATTATTGGAATGTTTTTTTTTATAATTGAAACCTCTGAAAGTTTTTTTCCTGCAAAAACAGAGTCTACAACACATACAATTTCATTATTAAGATACCTAAGAGCACTTATCCCCATCTTGCCATAATCATCATCAAGGTTAGACTCCATCCAGACCGCGATCTTATCAGTTGTCTTTAGCATAATTTTCAGTTTTAAGTTTTGCTCCATGTCCTGGCAAAGAACTATTCATGGTTACTCCATCTACCATAGATGTTCCTTCACTTGGGTCAGGATCTAAATTGTAGTGAGAATCTAGATCTATATAATCTATTATACCTGATATTGATGCTCCTGCTGAAATACTAACTGAAGACTCACTCATACACCCAATCATGGTTTTTAATCCATGTGATTTAGCAACATTTAAAATTCTTAATGCTTCTGTTATTCCTCCACATTTCATAAGCTTTAGATTTACTCCATCTACATATTGGAAATTGTTTGCAACGTCTTCCGCAAACCTGCAAGATTCGTCAATAAATATTGGGAGTGGTCTTCCTTCAAATAAGAATTTCAATTTATCTTCCTCACCTTCAACTAATGGTTGTTCAATATATTCTGCTCTTCTTTCTGATAACCATTTCATCATTAATTTGGCTTCATCCACTGACCATCCGCCATTTGCATCTACTCTAATTGCAACATTTGATTTTTTTGTTGATTCTATAACCTGAGAATATATTAGCTTATCATGTTCAATGCCATCAGGAGAACCAAGCTTAACTTTTAATGCTCTAACATCTGGATTGCATAAAATCATTTCCACTCTTTCTTTAACCACTTCTGGTGGATTAATTCCAACTGTTATTGAAGTGGGAACTTTTGGTGCTGGAAGGCCTAATAAATCTTTTAATTGAAGTCTTGCTTTTTTGGCATTAAGATCCCATAAAGCCATGTCTATTCCTGCTTGAGCACAGGCTGGTATTTTTAATTCTTTACTTCTTTGATAAACTTCATAAATTGATAAATTCTCTATGCCTGTGTCAACTAATCTTGTCAAATGTGATTGAACCTCACTAGCAGATTTAGCTCCTTCTGTTTTTCCTGGTGCAGATTCTCCCCATGCAGTTATTCCATCTTTAATTATTTCTACAAAAAGATTTTGGGATTTATCATGAACACCGCGACTAATTTGGAGTGGGTACTTTTTTTTGAGATTTACTGTGTGAAAATTAATTTGCATATCACTTAGTATTAAAAAAAACTAAGATAATGATATTATTGACTTTTTTTCAAGAAACTATCTAGGGCTTCTCTTTTATATATTGGAGTTCTATTTCTTCTTGTTATCCAGGTTAGTAAACCTTTTTCATGATATCTAGTTAGAGTGCTTTCGCTTAACCCAAGATATTCTGCAGCTTGTTTTCTTGGGAGGTAATGAATGTGATCTGGAAGATTTGAGCAGTCGTATTGAGAAGATGTGAGTTCTAAAAAGCTTCTTTCAATTTGAATATCAACCTTTTTGACTCTTCTGCCATCAAAATATACAGATCTCACTCCATCTGGAAAATAAATTTGATTTATATCAGTCCACTTTTTGTTCATTAACTTTTTAAGATAGTCTATAAAGGTAGAAAAAAAATTCAATATCTTTGTAGTTAACTATATACTAATATTTTAGGATGAAAAAACTTCTTGTTTTTAGTTTACTTTTTTTTGGGATGAGCATTCTGCAATCTCAATCTAACAGTAATTATCAATCAACAAATTATGGAACAAGAAATTATAATTCTAGCCTTAATTCCTTTAAATATGGAATAATTGGAGCCAATCAAGATGCAACTGGGTCTCCTACTGGTCTTGTTGCCGCAATTATTAGAAGAGTGCCAAGTGCAAAAAAAATTACTGATAGATTTGGTAATGAAAACCTGTCATTAAGAGGAAGAAACTCTGTTGTTGCTGCTGGAGACGAAGTTCTTTGGGATATTGATGGTGTAACATTTCAGACACCACCCATGCTAAGTGTTAATGAGGTTTTATATGTTGAAATTATAAAAGGTCTCGCTGCTGGAAATAAATATGGCTCTGATGGAGCTGGTGGAGTTGTAATTGTTAAGACTTCCGTTAGTGCGTCAAAACAAGAACTAATAAATTCTCCAAAAAATCTATGGAGATCAGTAACTGAAAAAAGAATTAACAAGAACTAATAATTCTAATTAAACTTTTTAATACTTTTGGTGTCCAATGAATATGAAAAACGCCTACATATTATCGCTAATTTTTATTACTACATTTTCTTTTTCACAAGAAGACAAAATTGAAACTGCACAACAAAATGCAGTTTCGTCAATGTCGTTAGTTGATGCGCTTGCATCAAGAATTCCTGGAGCAAGAAAAATTACTGACAGACGTGGTAATAAAAATATTGCTATTAGAGGAAGGCAGTCTTTTAAAACAGCTGGAAATCAAGTTCTTTGGGAGATTGATGGTGTTCTGTATAGCAACCCTCCAACATTAAATGCCAGTCAGGTAAAGTATGTTGAAGTTCTTAGCGGTCTTGCTGCTACAAACAAATATGGAAGTGAAGGTGGAGCAGGAGTTATAGTTGTAATGACAAATGTAAGTGCTGAAAAATTCAACAGTCGAAAAAATATTTGGAACAGATCTAAAAAGGTTACTTCTAAAAAACCTAAGAAGAAAAAGTCTAAGAAGAAGAAAAAGAAGTCCTAATTCTTTAGTGTTGTTATCCAAAGCGAAAATCCTTACAACACCTTAAGCAATCAAAAAACTAATAAGATCTTACTAAGAGCATTATCAATTTTTGTAAATTTAAAAAAATGTCAAAGTTGAAAAAAAGTGCTGTTTACATGTTGTGTTATTTTTTATTGTTGGGCTGTAACTCAGGAATTACTAATAGTAAAGAAGTTTCAGATTTAGAATCTTTACAACTTAAAACTTCATTTGTAGATTTATATGAAAATAATTTAGATTTCTCAGTTTTCAAAAACGAAAAAGTTATAATTAGTTACTGGGCAACTTGGTGCAGGCCTTGCATTGAAGAAATGCCCAGCCTTAAAAGAGCTGAAGAAATATTAGAGGATTACGGGTATACTTTTTTGTTAGTTTCTGATGAAACAATTTCTAAAATCTCTAAGTTTAAAAACGAAAGGAATTTTGACTTCAATTTTTTGAAATCTAATAAATCCGTTGAAACTCTTGGAGTTTATTTTATGCCTACAACATATATTTTTGATGAAACTGGAAAAATAATTGAAACTATTCTTGGAGCAATTGAATGGGATTCTGAAGAAATGATAAATAAATTAAAGACACTTTAACATGAAAAAGTTTGCTGTAATTTTGTCGTTATTAATTCTTTTTTCTTGTACATCCAAAGATGTTTTAATAGAAGATATCTCTTTTTTATATGATAATAGTAATGCACAGCCTAGTTTAGTCTCAAGTAATGGATCATTATCCTTGACTTGGATTTCTTCTGACAAGGATATGAATGCTAGTTTAAATTTCAGACAATTCAAAAACGAAAAATGGACTAATCCCCAAACATTAGCAATTGGTTCTAACTGGTTTATTAATTGGGCTGATTTTCCAACTCATGCAATAAGTGGGGACCGAGTACTAACAAGCTATCTAAAAAAATCTGCTTCTGGGACATATACTTATGATGTTTTTTTAAATCTACAAAAATTATCAGGAGAGAAAATAAAAGAAGATTTTATATTAAATACTGATGGCTTTAAAGCAGAACATGGTTTTGTGAGTATAGTTGCTAACGTTAACGAAGGGTTTTTTATTACTTGGTTAGACGGAAGAAATACAGTAGAAAAAGGATTGGACGGAAATCATAAACCAATGACCCTTCGATTTGCAGAAATTACAAATGCTGGAGATATTGTAAATGAGATTGAACTAGATTCTTCTGTTTGTGATTGTTGTCAGACATCAATAACGCATACTGACAAAGGGCCTTTAGTTGTTTATAGAGATAGAAGCGATAAAGAAGTTCGAGATATATATGTAACACGAAATATAGATGATAGATGGGAAGCTCCAGTTCCAATTTATAATGATGGATGGGAAATATATGGATGTCCAGTTAATGGTCCTAAAGTTGTCTCTAATTCAAATAATCTTGCTGTAAGCTGGTTTACTGTTGCTGATGGAAAACCATCGGTTAATCTGTCATTTTCAGAATCTTATGGATCATCTTTCGGTAATCCAATAAAAATTAATGACTATACTGCTATAGGTAGAGTAGATGTTGCTTTCTTTAACGACAAGGAAGTCCTAGTTAGTTATATGGAGGTTGATGATATTGGGACGTATTTAAGATTAAAAAAAGTTTCAATAGATGGTAAAATTTCAGAGCCAATTACAATTTCTAAAATTGATAGTGGGCGAAATACAGGAGTGCCACAATTAGAGATACTCGGCAATGAGATATTTATTGTTTGGACTGTTTTTGATAATGAAAATAATCAACTAAAGACAGTAAAATTAAGTTCTAAAGATGTTTAAATTATGAAAAATATATACTTATTAGCAGGTTTGACACTATTTGGTTGTTCAAATAAAGAAATTGATTCTGCAGAGATTGATACTGTAGAGATTATAAGCAAAATTGTATTACCAAAAATTATAAACGAAACTTCAGGCCTAGAGTTTTATAACAACAACTTTATAACCCACAATGACTCCGGGGGAGAGCCTTCTCTTTATGTTTTTAATGAGGAGGGTGAAATAGTTGAAACGATAGGGTTGAATAAAAATCCTGATTTTGAAATAGAAAATAATGACTGGGAGGATATAACAAATGATAACAAATATTTTTTTGTTGCGGATACCGGCAACAATTTTGGTAATAGAGATAATCTGAATATAATTAGAGTTAGCATAGGGGCTAACCTTATGGTGGATGGCATAATTAAAATCTCTTATTCAGACCAAGAGTCTTTTTTTCCTAGACCAAAACATAAATATGATGCTGAGGCTATAATCATAATTGATGATAAAATTGCTTTGTTTTCAAAAGACAGGGAAAACCTAAATACTGATTTATATCTAGTTGATAAAGATCAGAATGGTCAACAAATACTTACGAGTAAATTTAACTATACTGTAGGTTCATTAATTACTGGCGGAGACTATAATAAAGAAAACAGCTTGCTTGCATTAGTTAGTTATAATTCAAAAGGTGAACAATACCTGATTTTATTTGAGAATTTTGAGTTAAACAATCTTGAAAACAACAATTTTACTAAATATAAGATTCCTATAGAGCGAGCACAGATTGAGGCGATTAAAATAATTGATCAAGAAACATTTTGGATAACATCTGAAGATGAAGGGGTAGGAAGTCCTTTTATGTACAAAATTCAGGTAAAATAAAAAACGCTCCCAACAAAACCAATTAACAAAAATTCAAAATTAACCTAGCTAAAAAAAGGAATAATAATGCTCAGAGAGCGTTTTTAATTCTTAGTCTTAAATATACTTTTATTCTTTATGATATTATTCTAAAGAAAAGTTAAAAATTAGTTAAGTTGATAGCTTAAACTTATTTTTAGATATGGGTGTCTTGAAGTTCTTTGCATTTCTGTGTCTTTAGACATAGAGTTAAATGTTGTCAAAACCTGGAGGTTTCTAAACTTCTTCTTAAACCCTATCTCTAATGTGTTTCTGTATTTATTCGAAGTCATTGTTAAGGGTGCATTTTCATTAAACAGACTGCCCTCTAACTTATAATCATGGAAATAATATTCTTGATGTGTTCCTAAATAAAATGAAAGTTTGTTATTAGAATTCTTAATTATATTGTTGTTAAATCCAACCCAGTTTAACTCCCCAACCAAAAGTCCAAAATTAATACCAGTCATAATTTGATAGGTTCCTATTTTAGAATATAGTTGTGTTGTAATATTTACATTGTTCTCAATCTTAAACCCTTTGAAATAATTTGCAACTAAATTGATTTGAAATTCTTGTGGCATTTGAGACTTCCATGCCAAATGTGGTAAATCTAAAATAAGATCATGGTAAAGGTTCTGCATTCCTTTAGCTAATGATGCGTCACCCGTTATTCCAATATTTCCCCCTAAAGTTAAGCTTGAATTTTTAGAAATTTGTTTTTGTTTGCTCAGCTCTAAAAACAGGTATCCACTGTAAGGATAGTCGTATAGCTGAGTGTTCAACTCATACCTGCTTGATGGAGTATAAATTAACTGTCCTATTTTAAAATGATGAAAATGCTTTTTATTCTCTATGTTTTTTAGTGAAGAAAAAGAAATAAAAATTCCGCTGGAATAATACATGTCTCTGCTATCAAAGTATA
>JAQXBP010000094.1:0-29935 GCA_029252345.1 Flavobacteriaceae bacterium
TTAGGAAAAGTAAAATCCTATGGACTAGAGATAACAGAATTATCAACTCATCTTCAAGGACAATTAGTTGCTGTTTCCCCAGCATATGACTTAATGTTTGATAATTTTGCGCCCGATAACTTAAAGAAGAATCCCAAAGAGAGAACTAAATGGGCTATTGAAACAGTTAAAAAAGCTGCACTTGCAAGTAGAAGGCTAGGACTTAAAACTCATGCAACTTTTTCAGGTGCACTATTATGGCATACATGGCACCCTTGGCCACAAGCTCCTAAAGGTCTTGTTGAGATGGGGTTTGAAGAATTAGCAAAAAGATGGACTCCTATCTTAAATGTTTTTGACGAAAATGGAGTTGATGTTTGTTATGAAATTCATCCGGGCGAAGATCTTCATGATGGAGTAACCTTTGAAAGATTTCTCAAAGCAACTAACAACCACAAAAGAGTAAATATATTATATGATCCTAGTCATTTTATACTTCAACAACTAAATTATATAGAATATATTGATCATTACCATGAGTTTATAAAATCTTTTCATGTTAAGGATGCTGAGTTTAATCCAACAGGAAAGAAGGGTTCTTTTGGTGGTTACCTTGATTGGGCTGATAGGGCAGGAAGGTACAGATCGCTTGGAGATGGTCAAATTGATTTTAAGACTATCTTCTCTAAATTAACTCAATATGGATGTGATGTTTGGGCAGTATTGGAATGGGAATGTTGTATAAAAAGTCCTGAACAAGGAGCAACCGAAGGTGCAAAAATAATTCAAGATTTAATTATTAATTGTACCGATAAGAAATTTGATGACTTTGCAGGAGGTAAAACAAATGATGAAGATTTAAGAAATATTTTAAATATTTAAATATGAATAAATTATTAATAACAGTTTTAATTTTAACTACAAGTATGGGGTTTTCCCAAGACTCCGAATGGACTTATCTTTTTGATGGAAGCTCACTAGATGGATGGCATCAATACAAAAGCGAGAAAATAAGTGAAGCTTGGTATATAGAAAATGATGAGCTAGTTTTAAACTCCCAAAATGATAATATTAGTAGAGGCAATGATATATTATATGAAAAAGAATTTACAGACTTTGAACTTTCATTGGAATGGAAAATACCTAGGGGTGGTAATAGTGGTGTATTTTTCAATGTAGTAGAGATTGAGGGAGCAGATAATCCATGGAACACAGGTCCAGAAATTCAAATTTTAGATAATGATTATTTCTTTGATACAAGTCAACAAGATTTGTTAGAGTATTTAAAAAAATTTGATGGTAAGAATGAAAAGCTAACCAATTATCATAAAGCTCCTGCGTTATATGGTCTTAAGCCTATTGGTGAGATCAGATATAACCCTCACGGTGAGTGGAACCACCTGGTTTTGAGAGTAGATAATAAGAAAAATGAAGGATCAATTACGCTGAATGGCCAATATGTGTATTCTTTTCCACTTTATGGTAAGGAGTGGGATAAATTAATTTCTCGATCTAAATTTAATTCTGATAATTATTTTAATGGACTAAGTCCTGATCATATTTTTTCACTTTATGCTCCATATTTTGGTAAATTTCAATCTGGTAAAATAGGTTTACAAGATCATGGGTGGAATGTTAGATTTAGAAACATAAAAATTAAAGAACTATAAATGAGGTATATACTTTTAATAATTTTTGTATCGTATTCACCAATTCATTTTGAAAATAATAAATCTGATTGGGTATACATATTTGATGGAAAAAGTTTTGATGGGTGGCATCAATATAATAGTGATGAAATTGGTAGTCAATGGTCTATAGACAATGGTGAATTGATTTTTAAAAATAATAAAGAAAGTAAACAGGACCTGGTTACGGAAGAAGAATTTGAAAACTTTGAACTTTCTATTGAATGGAATATTTCAAAGGGGGGGAACAGTGGAATTTTTTATGGAGTAAAAGAGTTCTCTGAACTAGATGAAGCCTATAAGTCAGGACCAGAGATTCAAATATTGGATAATGAAAATTTTTTTACAACAACTAAACTCCATAGAAGTCCATCATTATATGATTTAGTTGGACCTGATAATAATGTCCCGGTTAACCCTCATGGTGAGTGGAATCATATGTTGCTTAAAATTGATCACAAAAATAACATTGGTGCTTTAGTAATTAATGGTCAGTTTGCCTTTTCGTATCCATTGCATGGTCAAGAGTGGGATAACCTTGTTTCAAAATCTAAATTTAGATATAAAGATTACTATGTAAATAGGGGTACAAATAATGAGTTTCTAGCATTTGGATCCTTTCAATCTGGCAAAATAGGTCTACAAGACCATGGTAGTGATGTCAAATTTAGAAATATAAAAATCAGAAAATTATAGTTTTAAGCAGTAATTATGCAGTAATAGAGTTTTTTATATTAATTCAATTTATCAATAAATTAAGATAAAAATTTTTATGAAAAATAGTAAAACAATATCATTGGTAATAATGAAAAATTTAATCTACAAACTATCTGTATTAACCCTATCCATTTTATTGACTAGTTGTTCTGATAATAATTCAAAAGAGTGGACCTATATTTTTGATGGTGAAACTTTTAATGGATGGCATGTATATAATTCTGAATCAATTGGAAGTGAATGGTCCATTAATAATGGTGAGTTGATTTTTACAAACAACGAAGAATATGGACAAGATCTCATAACAGATAAAGAGTATACTAATTTTGAACTTTCTATTGAATGGAATATTTCAGAAAACGGAAATAGTGGGATATTATATGGTGTTAAAGAACTTGATGAATTTGACGCACCATTCAAAACTGGTCCTGAAATTCAAGTTTTAGATAATGAGAATTATTACACCTCTACAGACCTTCACAAAGCCCCTTCGCTATTTGATCTAGTTAGTTCTGATAACAAAAACTTAGAAGTAAAAACTTACGGAAATTGGAATCATGTTTCGATAAAAATTGATCATTCTAATAATCTTGGTTCTGTAATAATGAATGGTGAGCTAGCTTATTCATATCCTTTATCTGGTAATGAGTGGGATGAATTAGTATCTAAATCTAAATTTAATCCTGAAACTAAAAGACCAGATGCAACATATGCCCCAAAATTTGGAAGTTATAAAACTGGTAAAATTTCTCTTCAAGATCATGGAAATAATGTTAAATTTAGAAATATAAAAATCAGGGAATTTTAAAAATTTAATATGATACATTCAATGACTGGCTTCGGACGAGAAGAGAAGCTTATAAATAATAAAAAAATAGTCATTGAAATTCGCACACTTAACTCAAAGGGACTTGATATTAATCTCAAAGTTCATGACTCATTTTCTTTTATTGGAGAATATTTAAGAAAGTCTGTAAAACAAAAACTAATTAAAGGTAAGGTTGATATAATTCTTGATATAGAGGATACTAATGAAGATATTCAAATCCCATTTAATAAATCCAAAATAAAGTCTTATTTAAGAGAACTTAGGAAAGATTTTAAAATTGATGAGTCTCAAATTATTTCTAATTTAATCTCAGGAAATAACTATGTAAACTCAAATATTACTTTTAATAAAAGTGAAGAAAAAAAAATCAAAATACTTCTAGATAAGGTTATTCAAAACCAATTAAAATACAGAAAGATTGAGGGCAAAGCTATTGGCGATGATTTAAAAAAGAGTGTCTCTAAAATAAATAGTTATATTAATAAAATAGTTTCTATTGAATCAACTAGAATTAAGGAAAAGAAAAAGAAATTCAAGTCTTATTTTAATGAACTTAATGAGAAGTTTGATAAATCTAGATTAGAGCAGGAAATGATATACTATATAGAAAAGTTGGATATAAATGAAGAAATAATAAGATTGAAACACCATTTGAAGTTTTTTTCTTCAGAAATGAAAAACAAAGAAATTAAAGGAAAAAAACTTTCATTTATTTCTCAAGAAATTGGAAGAGAGATTAACACTATTGGTTCAAAGGCTAATAATTTTGAAATTCAAACCCTTGTAGTTAATATGAAAGAGGAACTTGAAAAGATTAAAGAAAATATTTTAAATATATTATAATGAGTAGTAAAAAGCTTATTGTTTTTTCAGCACCCTCAGGAGCAGGTAAGACAACTTTAGTTAAATATTTACTGTCCCAGTTTAATAATATAGAATTTTCTATTTCTGCAACATCAAGAAAAATAAGAGGCTCCGAAAAAGACGGTAAAGATTATTATTTTTTAACTAAGGATGAATTTAAGGAAAGAATTAAAAAGAAAGAATTTGTTGAATATGAGGAAGTTTACGGGGGTTACTTTTATGGAACACTTAAATCGGAATTAAAAAGAATATGGGAAAAGGATAAAATTGTAATTTTTGACATAGACGTTGTGGGAGGGGTTAACATAAAGAAAATGTTCCCTGAAGAAACTCGTTCTGTTTTTGTTATGCCTCCTAGTCTTGAGATATTAGAAAAAAGATTAATCGAGAGAGGAGATATTTCAAACGATGAAATTAGGATAAGAATAAAAAAAGCAAAAAATGAATTAGATTTTGCTTCAAAATTTGATAATATTATAATTAATAGTGATCTTAAAGATTCTAAAGAAATTGCTTTTTCAATAATTAAAAAATTTATAGAAAATGAGTAATGTTGGTTTGTATCTTGGTACTTTCAATCCTATCCATAATGGCCATGTTACTCTAGCTGAATATTTTTCAAAATTGCCAGAATTAGATGAAGTATTGGTTGTTATAAGCCCTCAAAGTCCTTTCAAAAAGGAGGAAGGATTAATTAGTGATATCGAAAGACTTGAAATGGCTGAAATAGTTTTTAAAAAGTTTGATAATGTTCGAGTTTCTGATATTGAGTTTAAGATGTCCAAGCCTAACTTTACAATTGATACTTTGAAGGAGTTTAAAAAGAGACATAAATACAATAAATTAATATTATTGATTGGTGAGGATAATTTAGTTGGATTTAATAAATGGAAGGATTATAAAAAAATTATTGAGATTGCAGAAGTTTATGTTTATCCAAGAGATACAAACCAGAAAATACCTGATGAAATTTTGACAAATAGCAATATCAAGCTGGTTGATGCTCCTAAAATAAAAATTTCAAGTAGTCATATACGAGAACTTATAAAGTCCAATAAAAAAATAGATGCTCTTGTCCCTAAAGAAGTTTTAGGTTTCTTTAAATTTATTACTTAATTCCTTTAATTATATTTAGAAGCTTTTTAGTTAGATTTTCTCTTGAAAGAGAATCAATATTTTTAATAATTTGCTTCTTATATTTACCTCCTGTCCAGTCATTATATTCACTATTTATAAAATCAACAACTCGTTTAACACTATTGTTGTTTGCATTAAATGATTTTGGAGATAATTTTAATACCTCTTGCGACTCTTTAGCTGAGTTTGAAAAGTTAATAATTGGAGTGCCTGATGCTATATACTCAATTAGTTTACCTGAAATCATATCTGTTTCTTCAGTCTCTTTGTAATTAAAATTAATCAATAAATGTGACGACTTAATAATACTTATGGCACTATCATGATCAACATATCCTTTATTTATCAATTCAATTTCATTAGAATAAATTTTAGTAATATCATTTTCAACTCTTCCAGCGATTGTAAAAATCAGATTTAATTTATTTTTCTTTGGACTAAGAGATTTTAAAACTTTATGAAAAACTTCATAATTATGACTTTTAGTCAGTACTCCTGTAAAAACGATATTAAACTTATTTGGTTTGTTCTCTTCAATTTTTTCATAGTTTAACTTATCATATCCATTATATATTTTATGAATTTTATTTTGATTCGAAATTTTACTGTTAAGGATTTTATGATATCTATCTCCAACAGTAGTAATTATAGCATCTGCATTTTTTAAGACTTTATTCTCAAGTTGATAATTCATTTTTTTTGAAAAATTAAATCTAAATTTACTTTTCAAATAAAAAAGTTCAGACCAGGGATCTCTTAAATCAACAATCCATTTTAACTTATACTTATCATAAATTTTTTGTCCAATTAAGTGAGAGGAATGAGGGGGGCCAGTAGTAATTACATAGTCAATTTTATTATTATTAATAATATCTTTAGCCTTTTTAAAAGCAAAATAATTCCATCCAATTCTTGAATCTGGTATAAAAAAATTAAGTCTTATAAAAGATGAAAGTTTATCAAAAATTGATTTATTTGGAATATAGGACTGTGGAATACTTTTAGTTCTATTTCCTGACTTAATTATGGAATATAAACTTAAAACTTCAAAGCTAAATGTTCTATGTGTTTCAATATCTTTAATTTGATTAATTAGTGATGGATCCTTTAAATTATATGAAGCATATTTTGGGTCAACAGTTAAAACAATTGGATTACAGTTTAGTTTTTTTAGATATTTTGCAAAATACATCCACCTTTGGACTCCGGAACCACCTGATGGTGGCCAATAGTAGGAAATAATTAATATGTTTAACTTTTCCAAACTAATTTAACTTTAGTTGAACACCTACTCCAAATACTTCTCTTACTTGTAGTCTAGATACAGCATTATCATCATAAATTAATTGGAATATTAATTGCGTTGAAAGTAGCGGATTAACATCAATCTCTATCTGTGCTAGATAATCAAGATCAATATTGGATGGATCTTCTAGATAATTAGAAAATAGTTTTAAATCTTGTTTATAGTTAACATTTTCAAGAAGAGTTCCTTCAGAGTGAAAGGTTAAGTTTGAGCCAAGCTCATATCTTGAAGATTTATTTGGAGCAACCCCAAAGTAAGATTCATTTTCAGATAAACTTGATGTAAATTTTTTACTAACTAAAATTAATCTTGTAGCTACCGGAGAATAATTTACCCATAGACTTTCATCTTTCTTCCATAAAAACCCAGAACCTAATTGAAAATATGCTGGAGAAAAAATTCTAGTTGTTAGTTCTCTGATTTCATTATTTTCAGAATCTTTTTTGTATTTAAATCCATTTCCAATTTGTGATGTAAAATTGAAAAAAGCAGAAAAAGATAAATTTCTTGAAAATTCTTTACCAACAATTGATTGAATTAAAATTCTATCATCAATTTTTCTTGCATATGGAGCATTCTTATATTTGGCAAGTCCAAATGCTGATTCAACATTAGTTAACCAGTCCCATCCCTCATCTTTAAATTCCCATTCATAATCAAATTTCAAGGTGCCTGAAAAGTTATTAGTCCCACCTCCTATCCAATTACTAAAACCTGTTTGATTTAGTAAAACTGCAACATTTCCTCTTGTTGTCCAAAGAGTGTCTTTTTCAACTATCTCCTGAGAATAGAGATTTATCGAAGAAATAAGAATAAGAGCAAAATATCTCATTAATTGATTACAAAAATCCAAGTTCTAGTTTAGCTTCTTCACTCATAAGATCTTTTGTCCAAGGTGGATCAAATGTAATCTCAACTTCTGCAGTTTTAACTTCATCTAAGGATTTAATTTTTTCTTCTACCTCTTGCGGAAGAGATTCAGCAACAGGACAATTTGGTGTTGTAAGAGTCATTAGAATCTTTACTTCATTATCTTCATTAACAAAAACATCATAAATCAATCCTAATTCATATATATCTACAGGAATCTCAGGATCAAAAATTGATTTCAATTCCTTCACAATTTTCTCTCCTAAATCTTCTGTGTTATTTTGATTATTTGTCATTTTTTTACTTTTTTACTTGATATGCTAAAGCATATATTTTTATTTGCTTTATCATTGAAAGCAGTCCATTGGCTCTTGTTTGAGATAGATGACTATTTAATCCTATTTTTTCGATAAAATCAATATTAGCTTCCAAAATTTCTTTTGGATTATGACCTGAAAAAACTCTTATCAAAAGAGATATAATTCCTTTTGAAATTATTGCATCACTATCAGCTTCAAATATAACTATGTTATTGTTAAAAGAAGAATTAAGCCAAACCTTACTTTGACATCCATTTATAAGATTAGAATCTATTTTGTTATTTTGGTCATAGTCCGGAAGACTTTTGCCTAAGTCTATTAGATATTGATATTTTTCAGACCAATCTTGAAAGAAATTAAATTCATCAATTATTTGATTTTGCTTTTCTTGAATACTTTCCACACCTAAAATTAATCAATTATCCTAACATCTTTGCAGCCTTTTTAACTGCATCAATAAATAAGTCTATTTCACTTGTTGTATTATAGAATGAAAAAGATGCTCTAACTGTTCCTGGAATATTAAAATGATCCATTATTGGTTGAGTACAATGCTGACCGGTTCTGACTGCTATACCAAATTGATCTAAAATTGATCCTATGTCAGATGGATGGTGATTAGCTACATTAAAAGATATTACTGATATTTTTTCATCTACATCACCATAAATTTTGATATTATCAATTGTTTTTAGGTTTGCAGTGGCATAATCTAACAGTATTTTTTCATGAGCATCAATATTTTCAAAACCAATAGAATTCATATAATCAAGAGCAGCTCCAAATGCAATAACTCCTGCAATATTTGGAGTCCCAGCTTCAAATTTATGAGGTAGATCTGCATATTCTGTTTTATCGAATGTGACGTTTGATATCATTTCTCCACCACCTTGATAAGGTGGAAGTGAATTTAGTAAATCTGATTTACCATAAAGAAACCCAACTCCAGTAGGTCCACATAATTTATGAGCAGAAGCCACATAAAAATCAACATCTAACTCAGATAAATTAAGTTTACAGTGAGCGGCTCCTTGAGCTCCATCAATTAAAACTTTACTTTTATTAGCATGTGCAAGATCTATTATTTCTTTTATTGGATTTACTATTCCTAGAGTATTAGAAACATGACTTATAAAAACAAATTTTACATTAGGTGTTAGCAAAGATTTATATTCATCAATATTCAAAGATCCATTTTCATTAATTGGTATGACCTTTAATGTTGCTCCTGTTTTTTCACAAAGCATTTGCCAAGGGACTATATTTGAATGGTGTTCCATCTGAGAAATAATTAACTCGTCATTTGAAGAAATCATTTTTTCTAGTCCTGAGGAAATGATATTAATTCCATGCGTAGTACCTGAAGTGAAAATTATTTCATGATTATGAGCTATTCCAAAATGTTCTTTAACTTTTAATCTAGTTTCTTCATACTTATTTGTTGCATCTACACTTAGAGAGTGTAATCCTCTATGAATATTAGAATTATAATTTTTATAATAATCAGAAATTACATCTATTACCTGATTAGGAGTTTGAGATGTAGCAGCATTATCAAAGTAAATTAAATCAGTATTGTTTATTTTCTTACTTAGTATAGGAAAATCTTCTCTTATTTTATATACATCTAGCATCTATAGATCAAAACCAAGATTTACACCTAGTTTTTTAGCAATTAGTGAGTTTATTCTTCTTTTAAGATTCGGTGTATTAACACTTTCTAAAATATTATTGGCAAATGCATAAGTTAAAAGTGCTTTTGCTTCTTTCTCAGGAATACCTCTTGTTTTTAAATAAAATAAAGCTTCCTTATCAAGTTGACCAACTGTACAACCATGTGAACATTTTACATCATCAGCAAAAATTTCAAGTTGAGGTTTAGTGTTGACTTTTGACTTATTATCTATCAAAATATTATTGTTCTGTTGAAAAGCATTAGTCTTTTGAGCAATTTTATCAACCATTATTTTACCATTAAAAACACCTACAGATCTTTCTGAAAAAATTCCTTTATAGTCTTGATGACTTTCACAGTTTGGTTGAGCATGATTAACTAACGTATTATGATCAACATGTTGATTTGATTCAAGAATAGTAATTCCTTTCAATGTTGACTGTATATTCTCTCCTTTATGATAAAAATTTAAATTATTCCTAGTCAGTTTACCACCAAAAGAAAAGGTGTGTACGCTAACATTACTGTCTCTTTGTTGACTTATAAAAGTATTATCAATTAAAGTAGCTGTATTTAGATCATTTTGAATTTTATAATAATCTATAAAAGCATTTTTCTCAGCATAAATCTCAGTTAGACTATTAGTTACTACAGAGTGGTCTTTAAGACTTTGGTGTCTTTCAATAATTTCAACTTTTGCATTTTTGTCAGCAATTACAAGGTTTCTTGGCTGGAGCCAAATGGATTCTTGATTACCAGTAGAGATGTGCATTATTTGGATTGGGTCTTCTGGACATACCCCTTTAGGAATGTATATGTATGCACCTTCTTTAGTGTATGATGTATTTAATGAAGCTAAACTTTCATCTTTGGGTACAATCTGATTAAAATATTTTTTTAATGTACTATTATACTTCTCTTTGGAAAGAGCAGCAGATAGGACACATATATCCATTCCGTCATGAGTTGTTTTAGATAAAAAAGGACTGTAAACTCCATCTACAAAAACAATTTTAAACGAATCAAGATCATTAAGGAAATATTCTTTTACATCTCGTAATTCAACTGATTTATCAGATTTTGAAGAAAGACTATAGTTTTTTTGAATAATAGATTTTAATGAAGTGTACTTCCATGATTCATCTTTCTTAGATGGAAACCCTTGCTTTTCAAAGCGCTTTAATGCATCTTTTCTATCAGTATGAATAGGATTTAACAAATCTATATCATGTTCAAAGGCAATAAAGGAGTCTAATAATTTTTCTTGAAATTTCATTTTAGGAATTATCTTTTTTTAACCAATCATATCCTATTTCCTCAATTTTTTTTGCAAGATCTTTATCTCCAGATTTTACAACTTTTCCGTCCATAACAATATGAACAAAGTCTGGAACTATATAATCTAACAATCTTTGATAATGAGTTATAACTAATACAGAGTTGTTTTCATTGCTACATTTTACCACTCCATTAGCTACAATTTTTAAAGCATCTATGTCTAAGCCTGAATCTGTTTCATCTAATACTGCTAGTTCAGGTTCCATCATTGCCATTTGAAATATTTCATTTCTTTTCTTCTCTCCACCAGAAAAACCTTGATTTAATGATCTTGATAAAAAATTAGAATCAATCTCTAAAAGTGAGGCTTTTTCTCTTATTTTTTTTAACATTTCGCTTGAAGGCATTTCTTCTTGACCTTTAGATTTTCTTGATTCGTTTATTGCTGTCTTAATAAAATTAGTAACAGTTACACCTGGAATTTCAACTGGATATTGAAAAGATAAAAACACTCCTTCATGTGCTCTTTCCTCAGGGCTTAGTTCATTTATTTCTTGATCTTTAAAATATATACTACCCTTTGTAACTTCATAATCTTCATGTCCTGAAATGACATTAGCAAGAGTACTTTTCCCAGAACCATTAGGTCCCATAATAGCATGAATCTCACCCTTATTTATTTTTAAGTTTATCCCCTTAAGTATGGGTTTATCTTCTATCTGACAATGTAAATTATTGATTTCTAACATATATAAATTTTTATCCTACTGATCCCTCAAGAGAAATTTCAAGCAATTTTTGAGCCTCAACTGCAAATTCCATTGGTAATTTATTAAGCACCTCTTTACTAAAACCATTAACAATTAAGGCTATTGCCTTTTCCGTATCAATACCTCTTTGGTTACAATAAAATATTTGATCTTCACCTATTTTACTGGTTGTTGCTTCATGTTCAATTTGAGCAGTTTTATTTTGAACTTCAATGTATGGGAATGTATGAGCACCACAATCATTTCCCATAAGTAATGAATCACATTGAGAGAAATTTCTAGCATTTTTTGCAAGTGGTGAAATCTGAACTAAACCTCTATAGCTGTTCTGAGATTTACCAGCAGATACACCCTTAGAAATAATAGTGCTTTTGGTGTTTTTTCCAATATGAATCATTTTGGTGCCAGTGTCAGCTTGCTGAAAATTATTTGTTACAGCAATTGAATAAAATTCACCAATAGAGTTATTCCCTTTCAAAACACAAGATGGATATTTCCATGTTACAGCAGATCCAGTTTCAACTTGAGTCCATGATATTTTAGATCTATTGTGGCAGATCCCTCTTTTAGTAACAAAATTAAAGACTCCTCCTTTTCCATTCTTATCGCCTGGAAACCAATTTTGAACTGTTGAATATTTTATTTCTGCATCATCAAGAGCAATAAGTTCAACAACAGCAGCGTGAAGTTGATTTTCATCTCTAGATGGAGCAGTACAGCCCTCTAGATAACTAACATGACTAGACTCATCAGCTATAACAAGTGTTCTTTCAAACTGACCTGTTCCTGCTTGATTAATTCTAAAATAAGTTGATAATTCCATTGGACACTTAACCCCTTTGGGTATATAACAAAAGGATCCATCTGAAAATACAGCAGAATTTAAAGCAGCGTAATAATTGTCTTTTTTTGGAACAACAGTTCCTAAGTGCTTTCTTACTAATTCAGGGTGATTTTGAATTGCGTCTGAAATAGAACAGAAGATAATTCCTTTTTCTTCTAGTGTATCTTTGAAAGTAGTAGCAACTGATACTGAATCAACAACAACATCCATTGCAACTCCACTTAATTTTTTCTGCTCTTCCAAGGAAATTCCTAATTTATTAAATGTCTTTAATAATTCAGGGTCAACTTCATCAAGAGAATTTAGATTAGGCTTTTTCTTTGGTGCAGAATAGTAGGAAATATCTTGAAAGTTTGGTTTTTTGTACTGAAGATTTGACCATTCCGGTTCATTCATTGATTTCCAAGTTGAAAAAGCATCTAGTCTCCAATCTGTCATCCATTTTGGTTCATTTTTTTTCTTAGAAATTGCTTTAACTATATCTTCATTCAAGCCTACAGGAAATGTTTCAGAATCTATATCTGTATAAAATCCATATTCGTACTCTTTGGTTTCAAGCTCTTTTTTTAATTCGTCTTCAGTATATGCCATAAGAATTTAGCCTTAATAACTTTTTGCAAATATACATATAAATCAGGCTTTTTAAAACAATAATGCATGTTAATAAATCTATAATTATGTTATGATGTATTAGTTAAAATAATAGATCAATTAGGTTAATTTTAATGTATGAATGATAAAAAAGATCAAAATGAAATTGATTTACAAAGTATAAGTGAAATAGATCTAATTAAGAGAATAACAAAATCATTTAAGAAAAAAAATGATTCAACGATTCTAGATATTGGAGACGATGCAGCTATTTTAAAATTTGAAAAAACCAAACTTGCAATTTCTCAAGATATTTTAGTTGAAGGAGTTCATTTTGACTTGTCATATGTTCCACTAAAACACTTAGGTTATAAAAGTATAGTGGTAAATATTTCTGATATCATTTCTATGAATATCAAACCATCACATGTTTTAGTTTCAATTGCAGTTTCTAATAGATTTAAAGTTAAAGCGCTTGAGGAAATTTATGAAGGTATTAGATTAGCTTGTTCTTATTATAATGTTGATTTAATTGGCGGAGATACAACCTCCTCAAATAAAGGATTAATGATCTCTGTTACTTGTATTGGAAATACTGCAAGTAAAAAAATAACACAAAGGAATGGTGTAAAAGAAGATGATTTACTTGTTGTGTCTGGTGATTTAGGTGCAGCATATATGGGTCTTCAAGTTCTTGAAAGAGAAAAAAAAGTATTTGAAGTTAACCCTAATTCTCAGCCTGATTTAAGTAACTACACTTATTGTATTCAAAGGCAGTTAAAACCAGAGGCAAGAATTGATATTGTTGATCTATTAGAGGAACTTAAAGTCACACCAACTTCAATGATTGATATTAGTGATGGCCTCTCTACTGATATAAATCATTTATCTAACTCATCAGGATTTTCTTTTCACATATATGAAGATAAAATACCCATATCAGAAGAGACAAAAAAAGCTTGTGATGAGTTTAAACTTAGCCACTCTGTTGCATATCTTAATGGAGGTGAAGACTATGAGCTTTTGTTTACTGTTTCAAAACGACATGAGAAGAAAATTAATAACTGTGAACAATTGACTATTATTGGTTCATGTGTAAAAAAGAAAGATGATAATTGTATGATAACTAGTCTTGGTCAAAAAATAAATATTAGTAGTTCTGGATGGGATTCTTTTAACCAATAGATTAGCCTAAAGCAACATCTAAGGTCATCATTACTATAAAACCTCCAATAAATCCTAAGGTAGCTATATCTGTATATTTATCTTGTTGTGTTTCGGGAATTACCTCTTCAACCACAACAAATATCATAGCTCCTGCAGCAAAAGCAAGTGCATATGGTAATAAAGGAGTAAAAAATGTTACAGCTAAAGCACCTATAACACCCGCTATTGGCTCAACAATTGCAGATAATTGTCCATACCAAAAACTCTTAAATTTACTAACCCCAGATCTTCTTAATGGCATTGAAACAGCAATTCCTTCAGGAAAATTTTGAAGACCTATTCCAAAAGCTAATACTACAGCTCCAGCTATTGAAGCCTCTGGAATTCCAGCTGCTACTCCGCCAAATAAAACTCCAACAGCAAGTCCTTCAGGTATATTATGAAGTGTTATAGCTAAAGTTAAAAGTGTTGTTCTTCTCCAAGGGGTTTTTATACCCTCAGCTTCTTTAAAATTTATATGAAGGTGAGGCAAGACTTTATCAATTCCAAAAATAAATAATGCACCCAATCCAAAACCAATTGCAGCAGGCATTACTTTGACAAAACCTTCTCCTGCACTCATTTCTATTGCTGGAGATAATAAACTCCAAAAACTTGCAGCTACCATAACTCCACCAGTAAATCCTAACATACCATCTAAAGCCATTCTACTCATTGTTTTAAACAAGAAGACAGTTGATGCTCCAAGAGCTGTAACCCCCCAAGTAAATAAAGTTGCATAAAGAGCCCCTTGTACTGGATTAAGTCCCGAAAAATATTCAATAATTGTATCCATATTTGTATATTGATCTATCTAATCACTGTGCGAAAATACTCAAAAGCCCATTAAAATTTAATGATTTCAAATAATAAATATGATTATATAATTTGTGGTGGTGGTGCATCGGGATTATTACTCTCAAATGCATTAATCTCAGATAGCTTCTTTGATGATAAAAAAATTTTAATAATTGAAAAGGAAGCAAAGGTTGATAATGATAAAACCCTTGGATTTTGGGATAGCAAGGAAAGCATATTAGATGAAGTAGTTTATAAAGAATGGGAATATGCAGAATTTAAAGATTCTGAATTTCATAATTCCTTTCGTTTAAACCCTTTTAAGTATAAGATGATAAAGTCTAGCAAATTTTATTCTCATCTGGGAGAAAAGATTTCAAATGCAGATAATTTTACATATTTAAAAGCACATATTGAGAATATTGATCAAGAAAATAAGATTGTAAAAACAGATAATGGAGTGTTTCAATCTTCAATAATCTTTTCAAGTATTTATGACGATAAGGGAGTAAAATTTAATAAATATCCGCTACTAAAACAACACTTTATTGGATGGACAATTGAAACCAAAAATCAATCTTTTGATGATAATAAAATTACGTTTATGGATTTTAGTGTTGATCAAAAAAATGAGATCAGATTCATGTATATATTGCCTTTTTCAAAAAATAAAGCTTTAGTAGAATACACTCTTTTTTCAAGCTCTGTAATTGATGATAAAGAGTATGAATCTGAAATAAAGAATTATTTAAAACAAAATCATATTACTGATTATACTATTCTTGATAAAGAAAAAGGTTTAATCCCTATGACATGTTATCCTTTTTTTGAAAAAAATACAGATAGTTATTTTAAAATTGGAACTGCTGGAGGTTGGACTAAACCTAGCACTGGATATACTGTAAAAAATTCATTAGATAAAATTGATTTAATTCTTAATTATTTAAAAAAAGATAAACCTCTTTCAAAAATTAGCTTTAAAAATAGATTTTGGTACTACGATTTGTTGTTTTTAGATGTTATAATTGAATCTAAAGGTAATGGATCTAAAGTTTTTTCAGATCTATTTAGAAATAATGACCCAATTAAAATCTTTAAATTTCTTGATGAAAAAACTTCATTTCGAGAAGAGTTATCTATATTTTTATCTGTGAATGTAATGACCTTTGTTAGGTCTTTATTTAAAAGAATTTTAAATTTCTCTATTTAAAAGTTTCTCAGAAAAGTTATTTAACTTAAGCTTTAAACCTGAATCTATTTGTAAATCATTGATTAAATTCTTTGCATTTGCTGAATACTGCTCAACTTTATTTTTAAGATAATCAATTGCACCTGAACTCTCATAAAATGTTTTAATGGAATTTATTTTTTCTAAATCATCAATTTTATTTGAAAAAAATACATTTTCAAACTCTACTCTTTTATCACCATTTAATTTAGCTTGAGTAAAAATAAAGAGCAGTGTTTTCTTTTTTTCTAAAATATCTCCTCCAATTTTTTTACCAAATTTAGCTTCATCTCCAAAGCAATCTAACAAATCGTCTTCAAGTTGAAATGCTATTCCTAAATTTTTACCTGCTTCATATAAAATATTGATGTCTTTCGTGTTTAAATCTGAGACAATGCCACCAAACATAAATGAACATCCAATTAAAACAGCTGTTTTATTTTCAATCATTTTAAAATAATCATCTTCAAGTACATCTTTTTTTAAAGAAAAGTCCATATCATTTTGTTGACCTTCACAAACTAATCTTGATGTCTGTGTTAATTGCTTGGATAGAAGTATATACTTAGGGTCCTCATATTTATTTAGGATTTCATAAGAGATTATCAGCATCACATCTCCAGATAAAATACCAGTATTGTTATCCCATTTAGAGTTTATCGTTTTTTTTCCTCTTCTCATAAGTGAATTATCCATTATATCATCATGAGCTAAAGTAAAATTGTGAAAAATTTCAAGGGCTGCAGATGCAGGAAGTGCATTTGTTATGTTTCCAGTAAAAAGGTCTGACACAAATAATGTTATTAGTGGTCTTAATCTTTTACCTCCTGAATCCAATAAGTATTTTACGGGCTCATAAAGGTTGTTTGGATAATCGTAATCTATTTCTTTTTCTAGAAATTCTTCAAAAATTTTTATGTAATCTGTCATTCCCTTTAAATTCAAAATTAAATATACTATTTAATTTATTGTTAATTTTTTATTAATCATTTGTTTAATTCATCTGTTTAGATTTATTTTGCGCTATGAATATAGATACAGTTAAATATTCAGACACTGAATTAAAAATCAAAGATGCTGCAAAATATCTTTTCTTAAAAAAAGGGTTTAGTGCAACTACAACTAGAGAAATTGCAAAAGAGTCTAATATAAACCTGGCTTTACTAAATTATTATTTTACAAGCAAAAGAAAACTCTTTGAAATTATTATGCTTGAAACTCTGCATGGTTTTTTCAGTAAGATGGTTGAGGTATATAATGATGAAAAAACTACACTTGAGGAGAAACTTAAATTAACGAGCTCAAAATATATTGATATGATGATTGCAGAGCCACATCTCCCAACATTTGTTGTTAATGAATTAAAAAATAACCCTTCTTCCTTTTTAAAAATATTAAAGGGCAAAATGATTATGAAGTCTAAGCTTGTGGATCAATACAATGATGGAGTTAAAAAAGGAATTTATAAAAAGATGGAACCAATTCACTTTGTTACAAACATTTTAAGTCTAATTGTTTTTCCTTTTATAAGCAGTCCCATTATAATTAAAATTGAAAAATTAGGAAAAAATGATTTTATAGAAATTATGAATGAGCGTAAAAAACTAATTCCTAAATGGATAATACAAATGATAAAAAAATGAAAAAAATATTATTATTTATTGCATTTACAAGTTATGGTTTTTCACAAAGCGAAACAACTAGCCTAAGTATAGATGATGCTGTTGAATATGGAATTGAAAACAACAGAAGATTAATGAATGCTGAAAGAGAAATAAAGATGGCTTATAAAGAAAGATGGAAAACTATTGCAATAGGGTTGCCAAATGTCACTCTAGATCTTAACTATCTTAACTATCTTGAACTCCCAACTTCCTTAATTCCTGCCGAATTTTTTGGAGGTCAAAAAGGTGAGTTTTCTGAAATACAATTTGGTACTGAACAATCTGCTATTGGATCGGTTAGAATGGAACAACTTCTGTTTGATGGGTCTTGGCTAGTTGGTTTAGAGTATAGTAAAATATACTTGGCAGCTTCTGAGAATTTTTATGAAAAAACTTTACTTGAAGTAAGAGAATCCATAGTTAAACTTTATAGTCTTGTCTCGATTCTTAATGAAGGTATCATTTTATTGGAAAATAATCTTGAAAACTTTAGAAAGGATCTTTTTGAAGTTACAGAGTTGTATAAAAATGGATTTGAAGAGGTTGAAAATGTAGAGCAAATAAAAATAACATTAGCTCAAGCTGAGCTCTCATTACTTCAGGCAAAGAAAACAAAAGATAACCAACTTAACCTATTAAAGTTAGTTCTTGGAATTAGTATTGAAGATGAAATACTATTGTCAACATCGATTGATGACTTTATTGCAGAAAATATTATTTTTTCAAACTCTTTTGAAGATTTTAATACAAGTAAAAACATAGATGTCAAGATTTCTCAAAATATTTTTGACACAAAAAGAATTGAATATAAACTTGAGAAATCAAAACAACTTCCTAAAGTTTCAGGATTCCTCAGCGGAACATATACAGGCTATAATAATGAATTTGATTTCACAAATAAAACTCAAAACTGGTTTGGATCTTCTGTCCTAGGTGTCAATTTGGAGATCCCTATTTTTAATGCTTTTAAACTAAATGTATCATCACAAAAAGCTAAAATCGCAATGAATCAAGCAATGACAAATCTAGAAGATCAAGAAGAAAAAACTCAAGCTGAAGTTCAACAAAAGTTAAATGATTATCAGTTAGCAATTCAAACTTTAAATGTAAGTGAGCAAAATATGAATCTATCTATGTCAATTGAGGAAAAAAATTCAATTAAGTTTTTTGAAGGGATTGTTTCTTCTTTTGAGCTAAGACAAGCTCAGCTTCAATTACTTGACTCTCAACAAAAATATTTGAATTCTGTTTTAGAATTAATATCAATAAAGACAGAATTAGAAACTCTATATAACAATACAAATTAATTATGAAGAAATTTTATATATCAATACTCACTCTAATAATAATAAGCTGTAATTCATCAGGAAGCTCAAGTATTACCTCATTAATTGACAATGGCGATTTAGATGGGCTAAAAAAAAGGAAAAAAGAATATGTAGACACAATGAATACAATGCAAGTTGAGTTGAATGAAATTAATGATGGCATAGCTTTTTTAGATGAAAATGAAAAGCTCACACTTGTTTCTAATTATGAAATCAAAGAAAAAGTATTTAATAGTTATATGGAGGCACAAGCAAATCTTAAGACAAGAAAAAATATTCTTATACTTCCTGAATTTCAAGGTACGTTGGAACAAATTTTTGTTAATGAAGGTCAGAATGTTAAGAAAGGTAAGCTACTTGCAGAAATTAATGACTCAGGACTAAAAGAGCAGCTTGAACAATTAACTATTCAGGCAAACTTTGCAAAAGAAAATTTTGAGAGAACAGAAAGACTTTGGAATAATAATATAGGTTCTGAAATACAATTTCTCAAAAGTAAAACTGATTTTGAATCTAGTCAAAAAATGGTAGAACAAATGAAAGATAGACTTGCTAAGACTAAAATTTATGCTCCCTTCGATGGAGAGGTAGATGAAATTATTTCAAATCAAGGATCAAATTTAATTCCAGGTGTTTCTCAAATTCTAAGATTAGTTAATCTTGATAAAATTTACGCTGAGGCATCTGTTTCAGAAAAATATATTTCATTTATAGAAGAAGGAACTGAAGCAATAGTTCAGGTTCCACTTCTTGGAAAAGAAATTAAGTCTCAAATTATACAAACAGGTAATTTTATAAATCCAAGTAATAGAACATTTAGAGTTGAAGTTCCTGTGGAAAATATTGATAACAAAATCAAACAGAATCTTGATGCAAAAATTAAAATAAATATCTATTCAAAGAAAGATGCGGTAGTAATTCCGTTAAGAATTGTTAGAGAGGATGCTTCTGGTAGAAATTTTGTTTACGTAATGAATCAAGACGTTAAAGAAGGAGTCTATGTTACAGCCAAAACTTTTATTTCACTAGGAAATAAAAATAACACTGATGTTGAAGTCACTGAAGGTCTGAAAATTGGAGATATGCTGGTTTTAGAAGGTGCTAGTATTGTTGAAGACTCTCAAAGAGTAAAACTTATAAATTAAAATGGATAAAAAGAATAAAGAATTTTTTCTGTCGAGTTGGGCAATAAATAATAAAACTATTATTTATGTTCTTATGATAATATTTCTTGTTTCAGGAATTACTGCATATAAAACAATGCCCAGAGAACTCTTTCCTGAAATAAACTCATCAAATATTTTTGTGACCACAATTTTTCCAGGAAATAATGCTGAGGAAATGGAAAAACTAATAACAGATCCTCTTGAACAGGAAATAAAAGGGGTTATTGGTTTAATTGAAATTGAGTCTACTTCAAGTGAAGGAATTTCAATTATTAATATCGAGTTTGATGATGAAATTCCAACTGCACTTGCTAGACAGAGAGTGAAAGATTTAGTTGATAATGTAACGGTGGGAGATGATTGGCCTACATTTAATAATGCTAAGGTAGATCCTAATATTTTTGAGTTTGATATAGCAGAAAGATTTCCAGTTTTAAATATTAGTCTAGTTGGAGATTATAAAGTTGAAGAACTTAAAGAATATGCAGAATATTTAGATACTAGAATCGAAAGATTACCCCAAGTAAAAACAGTAGAAATTCGTGGGATTCAAGACTTCGAAGTTGAAGTTGCGGTAGATCCTTACATGATGAAAGCAACTAAAACAAGCTTTAGTAATATTATTAATGCTATCGCTCAAGAAAATGTAACTGTTTCCGCAGGAAGCTTAATTTCTGCTGGTCAAAGAAGAAATGTCAAAATAATAGGAGAGGTTTCAAATCCAAATGAGTTAAACAGAATTATTGTTAAGCGTGATAATGGGCCTGTTTACCTAGAAGATGTTGCTTCTATATCATTCAAGGAAAAAGAAATTACATCTTATACAAGATCATTTGATAAGAAAACCGTTATGCTTGAAGTAGTAAAAAGAGGAGGTGAAAATGCAATTTTTGCTTCAAACTCAATTCAAGAAATTATTGAAGAAGCTAAAGAAAGTTTTTTACCTGCAAACCTTGATGTCGTAGTTCAAAATGATCAATCAGAGTATACTATTAATTCAGTTAATGACTTAATGAATAACTTAATCTTTGGTATAATATTAGTTGTAACAGTTTTAACTTTTTTTCTAGGACTTAGAAACGCATTGTTTGTTGGTTTTGCTATACCAATGTCTATGTTCATGTCCTTAGTAATTTTATCTGCCTTTGGACTTACACTTAATAGAATGGTATTATTTGGGTTAGTTATGGGACTTGGCCTACTAGTAGATAATGGTATTGTTGTTGTTGAAAACATTTATAGACTAATGTCAAAAGAAGGTGTTCCCAGAGTTCAAGCAGCTAAACTTGGAATTGGAGAAGTTGCTCTTCCTATAATTGTGTCAACTGCTACTACAATTGCTGCATTTATCCCCTTAGGTACATGGCCGGGAACTTTAGGAGAATTTATGATATATTTTCCCATTACGTTATCCGCAATTTTAGGGTCCTCACTTATAGTAGCAATATTTTTTAACTCAATGCTAGTTTCAAGTTTTATGGACCTAAGTGAAAGAGAAATAAGTAGGAAAAACTTAATGAGAATGACTTATGTTTTAGGAGGTTTTGCCATTATTTTTGTCTTATTTAATGATACAAGAGCCATAGGATCACTTTTAGTTTTTATATGTTTTTTGTTTTGGTCTTACAAATACATTATTAAAAATCAAGCCATTAAATTTCAAAATACTTTTTTGGTTAGGCTTGAAAATATTTATAATAATTTTTTATCCTTTGCTTTATCAGGAATCAGACCATTTTTGTTTTTAGCAGGTACAGTTGCCCTATTTGTTTTCTCAATTATACTAATGGGAATCTTTCCTCCAAAAATTGAGTTTTTCCCGGATAATGAGCCACAACAAATACTTGTTTATCTAGAATATCCTGAAGGAACTGATATTGAAAAAACCAATTCGACTTCTAAACAAATTGAATCTGAAATTTATAAAGTTGTAAATAACTCTAAATATTTTGACGGAGATTATAATTTTTTAGTTGAGTCTGCTATTTCACAAGTTGGAGAAGGTGCTGGTAATCCTGAAACTGATGCAGGAGGAACCGGAGAAATTCCCCATAAAGCTCTTGTAACAATGACAATGAGAGAATTTAAATACAGAAGGGGAATGTCAAGTGAAGAGTTAAGAAAAGATATACAATTGGAACTTATTGGTAGATTTCCAGGAATTGCTATTTCTGTTGAAAAAGATTCACAAGGACCTCCAGGTGGATACCCTGTAAATATTGAAATTTATGGAGATGATTATGAAAAATTAATTGAAACTGCAATTTCAATGAAAAACTATCTTAATAAGGAAAATATTGAGGGTATTGAGCAACTTAAAATTGATGTAAGTAGAAGTAAACCAGGATTAGAATTTAGAGTCGATAGAGAAAAGGCTGGTGAATTAGGTATTCCAACTGGACTTGTTGGTCAGACAATAAGAAATTCTATAATTGGTTCTAAAGCTGGAGTCTATAAATTAAAAGGCGAAGATTATCAAATTAATGTAAGGCTTGATCAACAGTATAAAAATAATATTAATACTATCATTAATCAAAATATAGTTTTTAGAGATCAATCAACTGGAAAAACAAAAGAAGTTCCTATTGCATCAGTTGTAGACGAAAGAAACATAACCTCTTTTAGCGCAATTAAACATATAGATCTTCAAAGAGTTGTAACACTTTATTCTTCAATATTAGCTGGTTCAAATGCAAATGAAATAGTAAATACTGCAGAAATTTCTCTCTCTGGTTTTGAAACTCCTCAAGGCGTAGATTTTAAATTTACAGGTGAAATAAAACAACAAGCCGAGAATCAATCATTTCTTTCTGGAGCTCTTTTAACTGGAATTGCATTAATTGTTCTAATATTAGTTTTTCAATTTAATTCAATCTCTAAGCCATTTATAGTTCTTGCTTCTATTATCTTAAGTTTTACAGGAGTATTCCTTGGAATAGTGATTTTTAATTTAACCTTTAGCATATTGATGACAATGCTTGGTATAATTTCTCTTACTGGAATAATAGTAAATAATGCAGTTGTTCTTATAGATTATACTCAATTACTTTTTGACAGAAAAAAAATAGACTTAAAACTTTCAAAAGAGGATATAATAGATAAAAATATTGCATTAGATCTTGTTAAAACTGCTGGAAAAGCAAGACTTAAACCGGTTTTATTAACAGCTATAACAACAATATTCGGATTAATCCCACTAGCTATAGGATTGAATATTGATTTCTTTACTCTTTTTGCTGATTGGAATGCTAACGTTTATATAGGGGGTGATAATGTTATTTTTTGGGGACCTCTTGCATGGACAGTTATTTTTGGAATTACATTTGCAACATTCTTAACATTAATAATTGTGCCTTCTATGTACTATATAATACATCTAGGTAGAATCAAACTAAAAAATATCTAGTTATATTTACAAATTAATAAGATGAATAGAACTAATAATTGCGGAGAATTATCAAAAGCTAATTTAAGCCAGACTGTTAGGCTATCTGGTTGGGTAAATAAAATTCGAGAAAAAGGCTTTATAATCTGGATTGATCTTAGAGATAGATATGGTATTACTCAATTAGTATTTGACAAAGATAGATCGAGTGAGGAAATTTTTTCTAATGCTTCGAAGCTAGGTAGAGAATTTGTAATTGAGATTGAGGGTACTGTAATTGAAAGAAAAAGTATTAATGAAAAAATTAAAACTGGGGAAATAGAAATTCTTGTTTCTAGTTTAAATATTTTAAATAAATCATTAACCCCTCCTTTTACAATTGAAAATGAATCAGATGGCGGAGAGGAATTAAGAATGAAATATAGGTATCTTGATATTAGAAGAGAGCCTGTAAAAGAAAATTTAATTTTCAGACATAAATTATCTCTAGAGGTAAGAAATTATCTTTCTGAAAATAGTTTTATTGATGTTGAAACTCCTTATTTGATTAAATCAACTCCAGAAGGTGCAAGGGATTTTATAGTTCCTAGTAGACTTAATCCAGATCATTATTATGCTTTACCTCAATCTCCTCAAATATTCAAACAATTATTAATGGTTGGTGGAATTGATAAATACTATCAAATTGTTAAGTGTTTTAGAGATGAAGATTTGAGAGCAGATAGACAACCCGAGTTTACACAAATTGATTGTGAATTATCTTTTGTAAATCAAGAAGACATATTTAAACAGTTCGAAGGTTTAATGTCCAAATTATTTTCAAAATTCTTAAATAAGACTGATATCAGTTTTGAAAGAATGACTTATGAATTTGCTATTGAAAATTACGGTATTGATAAACCTGATCTAAGATATGGACTAAAGATTAACGAAATATCTAATGAAGTGAAAGGTAAAGGCTTTCAAATTTTTGACAATAATGATTTCACATCTTGTATTATAATTGAAGATAAATCTGAAATAACGAGAAAAGAAATAGATAATATCACTGATTGGATTAAAAGACCTCAGATTGGTGCTACTGGTCTTTTATGGATTAAATATAATACTGACTCTTCTATTAAATCCTCTTTCGATAAATTTTTTAGTGAAGAAGATTTAAAACATATATTAGATAAAGTGTCATCAAAACCAGGAGATGTTATATTTATTATGTCGGGTGATAAAAAAAATACACTTGAACAAATGGGCTCCTTAAGAATTGAGCTTGCTAAAAGATTTGATCTTATTGATCATAATAAAATGTGTCCACTTTGGATAACAGATTTTCCGCTTTTTGAGTGGGATGAAGAAGAAAAAAGATTCTTTTCAATGCATCATCCTTTCACCTCTCCCAAACCAGAGTTTATTGATTTACTTGAATCAAATCCTGGAGAAGTTATTGCCAATGCTTATGACTTAGTTCTTAATGGGAATGAAATAGGAGGTGGTTCAATAAGGATACACGATTTTGACACTCAGATGAAGGTGTTTGAATTACTTGGTATGGATAAAGAAGAGTATACAAGTCAATTTGGGTTTTTAATCGAAGCTCTTAAATATGGAGCTCCTCCTCATGGTGGTATTGCTTTTGGTCTTGACAGACTTGCTGCTGTATTAAAAGGAAAAGATGTAATAAGAGACTTTATTGCCTTTCCAAAAAATAATAGTGGAAAGGATCTGATGATTGATGCCCCGTCAAAATTAACTAAAGAACAATTAAGAGATTTATCAAATTAATCTATTTGAAAATTTTTACTAAAATATTATCATACCTAGTTTTTATAGGCGTTTTTTTTGGAATTTTCTCAAAGGAAATAATAGATGATAGAATTGGTGATATAATTATAGGTATTTCTGTATTAGTGGGAACATTAGTTTTTATGCCCCTATTTTTAGCTCAAAGATGGAAAGGTAAAAAATTAAAAGACTATACACTTAGTGAAGAAAATTTAAAAAAAATGAAAGAAAATTCTAAAAACACTAACCTCTAATTTTCTTAAAGAAACTGTCTAACAGTTCTTTGGATTCTTTTTCCATAAAACCATTAATAATATTTATTTTCCTGTCCATTTCTACAGAGTATCTAGAAAAACCTCTTTTTTTGTCAGAGGCTGCATAAACAATTGTATTGATCTTTGACCAATAAATTGCTCCATAACACATTAAACAAGGCTCTAGGGTAGTATACAATATACAATTGTCAAGATTTTTACTATTTAAGGAGTTTTGTGCAGATGTAATAGCTATTAATTCTGCATGAGCTGTTGAATCATTTAAAAGTTCAACCATATTTGATGATCTAGAAATTATATCATTGTTGTTGACTATAACACATCCAACAGGTACCTCATTTTTATAGAAAGCATACTTAGCTTCTTCAAATGCTTTCTTCATGAAATAATTATGATCTTTTTCCATTTTGCTAAATTACAAAATAGCTGCATTTCAAATACGGAATATATCTTCGTATATTGGAAATAAATTTTTTCATAAAATTTAATGGAAGGTTCAAAAAAGCTTTTTCTTCTTGATGCATATGCTTTGATTTACAGAGGATATTATGCCTTTATTAAAAATCCAAGAATTAACTCTAAAGGCACAGATACTTCAGCAATATTAGGGTTTATGAACTCATTATTGGAGATTATAAGAACTCAAAATCCAGATTATCTTGCAGTTGCCTTTGATAAAGGTGGTTCGGTTACTAGATCTGAAATGTTTACTGAATATAAAAGCAATAGAGATAAAACTCCTGAGCCAATAATTCTTGCAATACCATATATTAAAGATATTCTGACTGCAATGAAAATTCCAATCTTAGAAAAGGAAGGATATGAGGCAGATGATGTAATTGGTACAGTCGCAAAAGATGCAGAAAGTAATAATTTTAAAGTTTTCATGGTAACTCCAGACAAGGATTTTGCACAATTAGTGTCAGATAATATCTTTTTATGCAAACCTGCTAGAATGGGGAATAGTATGGAAATATGGGGGATTGATGAAGTTAAAGATAAATTTGAGATTGATAATCCTGAACAAGTTATTGATTACCTAGGAATGATGGGAGATTCAGTTGATAATATCCCTGGTCTTCCTGGAGTTGGTGATAAAACTGCTAAAAAATTTATTAAACAATATGGAAGTTTAGAGAATTTACTTCAAAATGCACATGAAATTACTGGAAAGCTTGGAGAAAAAATTTCTAATAATAAAGATTTGGGAGTTTTATCAAAAAAATTAGCTAGAATAATTCTTGATGTACCAATAGATTATAATCTTGATGACTTTGAATTATCAAAACCTGATAACATAGCTGTCTTTAAAGTTTTTGATGAACTAGAATTTAGAAGAATAAAAGAAACTTTTTTTAAAATTTTTGGACTTGATAAATCTGAAAAAAATGATTCCAAACAAGAATATGTTCAAGGCGATTTATTTACAGAAAGCATAGTAAATGAAAACAAGTTAAATCTTAGTAATAGTAAATCCTACTATCAAAGAATTGAATCTGGTGATGAGTTAAAATACTTCACAAAGAAATTACTAAAGCAAAAAATAGTAGCTTTTGATACAGAAACAGAAGGTTTAAATTCCTTAGAAACAGAAGTTGTTGGTATATCATTCTCTTGGGAGAGCAACAAAGGTTTTTATGTCCCTATTAAAAAAGACAAGACAATTCAGTTAGAATATTTTAATATTTTAAAACCATTCTTCAATAGCCAAGAGATTATTAAAGTTGGGCATAATATAAAATTTGACATTAAAGTTTTATACAAATATGATATAGTTGTGTCTGAACCTATATATGATACTATGGTGGCTCATTATTTAATAAATCCTGATATGAGGCATAATTTAGATACTCTTTCAGAATCGTATCTAAATTATTCGCCTATTTCTATTGAATCTCTGATTGGCAAAAAAGGTAAGAATCAAAAATCAATGAGGGATATACCAATAGATGAAGTAACTAATTATGCATCAGAAGATGCAGATTTATCCCTTCAATTAAAATATATTTTTGATAAAGAACTAGAGTCAAATGGTGTTAAAAATATTTTTCGTGAAATTGAGACTCCTATTATAAATGTTCTATCTGATATGGAAAAAGAGGGTATTAATATAGACTCTTTGTATTTAAATAAACTAGAGCAAGAATTTGAAAAGGATCTAGATAAACTAAAAAATGATATTTATAATCAATCAGGAGAAGAATTTAATCTTAATTCACCTAAACAACTTGGTGATGTATTATTTGATAAACTAAAACTAGTATCGAAACCTAAAAAAACTAAAACTGGTCAATATTCTACCTCAGAGGAGGTTTTATCTAATTTAGCTGATGATCATGAAATTATAAGAAGTATTTTAGAATGGCGATCGTTAGATAAACTTCAAAATACCTATGTAAAATCTTTACCGAATGAGGTAAGTATCAGAACAAATAAAATACATACAAAGTTTAATCAAACTGTAACAACTACTGGTCGTTTAAGTAGTAATAGTCCTAATCTTCAAAATATACCTATAAGAACCAAGAATGGTCAAAAAATTAGAAAAGCATTTATACCCAGAAATAATGATTTTGAGCTTATGGCTGCAGACTATTCTCAAATTGAGCTAAGAGTAATAGCTTCAATCAGCAAAGATCAAAATATGATTGATGCATTTATTAATAATCAAGACATTCATACTATAACAGCATCAAAAATATATAATATCAAACCAGATGAAGTTACAAGAGAGCAAAGAGGTAATGCTAAGACAGTGAACTTTGGTATTATTTATGGAGTATCTGCTTTTGGACTTAGTCAACAAACAAATCTTACAAGATCAGAGTCAAAAATGATGATTGAAAGTTATTTTCAAAACTATCCTGGTTTAAAAAGCTACATGTCTAATCAGATTGATTTTGCGAGAACTAAAGGTTATGTCGAGACAATAATGGGGAGAAGAAGATATCTTCAAAATATTAACTCTCAGAATAATATGATAAGAAGTGGTGCTGAGCGTAATGCCATTAACGCACCAATTCAAGGAAGTGCAGCAGATATTATTAAGATTGCTATGATTAGAATCCATAATAAGTTCAAGAAACAGTCTTTAAAATCAAAAATGCTTCTACAAGTTCATGATGAGCTTGTTTTTGATGTGTTTAGTCCAGAAAAGAAATTAGTTCAGGAAATTGTTAAAAACACAATGGAATCTGCCGTTAAGCTTGATGTACCCTTAAAAGTTGATCTAGATTTTGGAAAAAACTGGTTAGAAGCACATTAATTAAAAAAAAGTTTTTTTAAAAATTTTTATAATTGTACATTTGCACGCTTAGATTCAATCTATATGACTAAAACAAGTTATAAAACTATATCAGCTAATAGTAAAACGGTAAACAAGGAGTGGGTTCTTGTTGATGCTGCTGAACTACCTCTAGGTAGAACTGCATCAATTGTAGCAACACTTTTAAGAGGAAAACACAAAACTAATTTCACACCTCATGTTGATTGTGGTGATAATGTCATAGTTATTAACGCTGAAAAGATTGAATTATCAGGTGATAAGTGGAATCAAAAGCAATACATTAGTCATACAGGTTACCCTGGAGGTCAAAGAATTATAACTGCTGACAAACTTCACAAAAAAAACAATATTAAACTTGTTGAGAAAGCTGTAAAAGGCATGCTTCCAAAAAACAAGTTAGGTGCTGATTTATATAGAAACTTGAAAGTGTTTCCAGGTTCAAATCATAATCATGAAGCACAAAAACCGAAATTAATTGATGTTAATAGTAAAATATAATGGAAGTAATTCATAAAATAGGAAGACGAAAAACTTCTGTTGCTAGAGTTTATATGTCAAAAGGAAAAGGAAACATTATGGTGAACAAAAAATCATATTCTGATTTTTTTGACACAGCAATTCTACAATATAAAATTCAACAACCTTTTAGTTTAACTGAAACTAAAGATAAATTTGATCTTTCAGTTACTGTTAAAGGTGGTGGTGTCAATGGTCAAGCTGAAGCAATTAGATTAGCTATTTCAAGGGCTCTAGTTGAATTCAACGAGGAATTTAAACCTGTTCTTAAATCAGAAGGGTTAATGACTAGAGATCCAAGAATGGTCGAAAGAAAAAAATTCGGTCAAAAGAAAGCTAGAAAGAAATTCCAATTCTCAAAAAGATAAAATATGGCAAAGACTGACGTTAAAGAACTATTGGATGCAGGTGTTCACTTTGGACACTTAACAAGAAA
>JAQXBP010000095.1:0-3020 GCA_029252345.1 Flavobacteriaceae bacterium
AAGTGGTGGACACCCCTCTCTTTAGAAGGAGAAAATCTCCCTGTATGATAAAACTTTGAGTTTATTCCTTTTTGAACTCCTTCAACAACAAATTCATCCTCTCTTTCAACTTTATCAAGAGAAGCTCCAGCACCTGTCTCGAGTTTAGACTCATCAAAAACATACGTTAAAAATTGAACTTTTGTTTTACTAATATTGATTGGTTTAACAATATTTATTGAAAGTCCCCAGGGGTAAAAGTTTAGCATTATATTTGGAAATAACCAGTAGTAATATGCTGCAACATTCTTTCCATGATCAATGTGATTTTCTGGAATATCAAAAATCTCCTCTCCATCTTTAGCATAGCCTACTTGCAAATTATAATTTTCATGAATTTCTGTATCATAATCACCATAATCCAATACATTATTTAAATCATTATGAACAAAAGGTATATGAAACCCTTCTAGATAATTATCGCAATAAAGAGCCCAATGAGAATTAACTAAATAATCTTTACTCAGGTCACCTCTATGAGTCAATTTGTCTAAAGGAATAAAACTTACTCGTTCTATAATTTCTTTAAAAACTGATCCAATGTCAAAGCTAGGTTCTAAACCTACAAATAGAAAAGGGCCAAGTTTTTTAATTTTAAATTCTTTTAAATCATCACATTTCCTTGGAAAATTTTCAGCATCTTCAAATTCTGGCATTGATTTAAACTTTCCATCTAAATAAAATTTCCTGCCATGATACATACATCTTAAATCATTAATCTTACAGCGATCATTTATAATTATGTTAGCTCTATGTGTACATACATTAGTTAAACATTTAAAATCATTATTATCATCTTTAATTAATACTAAAGGTTCACTTATGTAATCTTTAATAAAATCAAAAGGATAAGCATTTGTGTTAACTGGTAACACAGAGTCATGATCAATTAATTGCCAGGATTTATAAAAAACCTTTTCTTTTAATTCATCAAAAATAACTTCAGATTTATAAAAACTTGAAGGCAGAGTTTCTGCAATTTTAATGTTATTTTCAACTTCAATTTTTTTCATTTGATATAGTTAAAAGTATATTAAAGTCTAATCTAATTAGCTTATTTGATAATTATACAACTTAGATTTATTGAAAATTAAAACATTTTTTATGGAAAGAAGAAAATTTTTACAAAATACTTGCCCAACTGTAACATTTGCTTTTTTTGGACTTTCATTTGTTCAAGCTTGTTCTAAATCAGACGATGAGGCCTCATCTTACACCTCTGATTCCAATGGTAATACAAGTGATCCATATGGCAATGATTCTCAATCTAGCAATGGGATTACTGAAAGTGGTAATACAATCACATTAGATCTAACTAACTCTAATTTTAGTAATTTGGCTAGTCCAGGAGACTTTGTTAATTTAACATCTGTGGATTTACTTGTTTTAAAAATATCTAATTCGGAATTTAGAGCTTTTGATAACTGTTGTCCTCACAATGGGACAAAGAATGCATGGTCTTATTCTAACGAAAAATTTCAATGTGCAACTCATGGTAATAGCTTTTCTATTGACGGAAATGATGCAAAAGAATGTAATTCTGGCTCAACCACAGGTGGACTTAAAAAATATTCTGCTTCATTATCTGGAGATACTCTAACAATTACAAAGTCATAAATGAAACTCCTTAGGACAAAACATATAATCTTATTTTTTGTTCTTATTTCTGTTAGTAATTTAACCTATAGTCAAAACAATCAAGATTTTTTTGAAGAGTTTGAGAGTTTAATAAATGATGAAAAACCTTCATTGCTCCCTGAAAAAATGATTTTTACTCAAAAAATTCTTTGGGGAAACAAAGGCCTGTTAAGAAAAACTGGGATTTCAAATCTTACTCTTGAGAATAGAGAAAAAGAATTAATAATACGAGAAAAGATGCTAAACGCTCATCAAATACTTGGCTATATTACTTTTGCAGGTATGATTGCTCAGGGAATTTTAGGTGGCAAAGTTTATAATGGTGATTATTCATACTATGATACTCATAAAACTGTTGGTAAAATTGTTACTGCTACTTACTTCACAGGAGCTGGTCTATCTTTATTTGCTCCTCCTCCATTAGTGTCTAGAGAAAAGGAAGGAATTAATAACATAAAGATTCACAAGATTCTTGCAAATATTCATGTTCCAGCTATGATAATGACTAATGTACTTTCAGATGAAGATAAAAAAGCACATAGAGCATCGGCGTATACTGCCTTTGCTAGTTATTCCTTTGCTATGCTTTCTATAATACTTGATTTTTAATGAGGATACTAGCTCTTATATTAATTCTATCTTCCAATAGTTTAATTTCTCAAGAAATTAAAAAAATTGATTCAGATAAATCTAAGATTAATTATTCTGGAAGTCATTTTTTACATAAATGGTCATCTCAAAATAATAATGTTTCAGGGCTGATTCAAGTTAATAATGATTCTATTACAAATATTGGAGTAGTTGCTAAAGTTGAAGATTTTAAAAGTGGCAACTCTAGTCTTGACAGTAACTCTTACAGGGTTCTGGAAGCACTAAAATATCCCAATATAATTTTTAAATCACTAAATATTGAAGAAGTAGATGGTATGCTGAATATTGAAGGCTTAATTGAATTTCATGGCATTGAAAGAAGTATTGATGTTATGGTTATATCAACCAATATTGAAAATACTTCTAAACTATTTGGTGAATTCACAATAAATTTATCAGATTATTCAGTTGATCGTCCCTCCTTGTTACTAAGAAAAATTGATAACCAGATTACTATTGTATTTGAATTAGTTTTTAGCTAAACTAATATTGATGAAATCCCTGAGAAACAAATTCTAATACAGTTGGAAGAGATTCTCTCCAATAGGTCCATGTATGAGCTCCATCCCTAACACGATACTCATGATTTATTCCCTTTTTCTTAAATGCAATATGGAGCAAACTATTATCCTCATATAGGTAGTCATCATCTCCACAATCAATATACCATCTCACTGAATTTAAATACAATA
>JAQXBP010000096.1:0-19459 GCA_029252345.1 Flavobacteriaceae bacterium
TTTACTTTATTTGAGAAAGATGTTGAATATGTAGTTGTAGAAAACAAAGTTATGATAGTAGATGAGCAAACTGGAAGAATAATGGATGGAAGAAGATATTCCGATGGACTTCATCAAGCTATTGAAGCAAAGGAAAATGTAAAAATTGAATCTGCTACTCAGACTTTTGCTACAATAACTCTTCAAAATTATTTTAGATTATATACCAAGTTATCTGGGATGACTGGTACTGCAGTAACTGAAGCTGGAGAATTTTGGGAAATTTATAAATTAGATGTTACTGAAATTCCTACAAATAAACCTATTGCTAGAAAAGATCAGGATGATTTGATATACAAATCAAAAAGAGAAAAATATAATGCAATAATTGAAGATGTAATAAATCTACGAAATGATAAAAGACCTGTTTTAATTGGTACAACTTCTGTTGAAATCTCTGAGTTGCTCAGTAAAATGTTAAATAGAGCTAATATTAATCATAATGTTCTTAATGCAAAGCTTCATAAAAAAGAAGCTGATATAGTAACAGAAGCTGGAAATCCTGGTGTTGTTACAATAGCAACTAATATGGCTGGTAGAGGAACAGATATTAAATTAAGTAAAGATGTAATTAATTCTGGTGGTCTTGCTATAATAGGGACTGAGAGACATGACTCAAGACGAGTTGATCGACAACTTAGAGGTCGTTCTGGAAGACAAGGTGACCCAGGTAGTTCACAATTCTATGTGTCTTTTGAAGATAATTTAATGAGATTGTTCGGACAAGATAGAGTCTCGAATATAATGGATAGAATGGGATTAAAAGATGGAGAAAATATTCAACACCCTATGGTTACAAAATCAATTGAAAGAGCTCAAAAGAAGGTAGAAGAGAACAACTTCGGTATTAGAAAAAGATTATTAGAATATGATGATGTAATGAATTCTCAAAGAAATATTATTTATACACTTAGAAAAAATGCATTGCAAGGAGATAGGCTTCAAATTGACATTACAAATATAATGTTTGATACTATTGAAGAAATTGTAATTCAAAATAAAAATTCTAATGATTACAAAAATTTTGAATTTGAATTAATTACTACTTTTTCAATGTCATCTCCTATTACAGAAGATGAATTTCTAGAGTCTAATGATGATGATTTAATTAATAGTTTATACGAGGAATTAAATACTTTTTACAAAAATAAAAAAGAGTTAAACAGGACACTTGCTCTTCCGGTAATTAAAAATGTTTATGAAAATAAAAGTAATTCCTTTAAAAGAATTGTAGTCCCATTCACAGATGGAAAAAAAGTTATAAATATTGTAACAGATCTTAAAAAATCATTTGAAACCAATGGTGAAAACTTAATTGATGACTTTGAAAAAAATATATCTCTTGCAATCATTGATGAAAAATGGAAAAATCATCTAAGAAAGATGGATGAGTTGAAACAATCTGTTCAGCTAGCTGTACATGAACAAAAGGATCCTTTATTAATATATAAATTTGAAGCATATGAATTATTCAAGTCTATGATTCATATACTTAATAAAGAATTACTTTCTTTCTTATTCAAATCTAATCTTCCTGATAACCAAGGAAATATTAAAGATGCATCTTCAGGAAACTCAAAAAATAATGATTATCAAACATCAAAACAAGAGAGTTTAAATAGTGATGAATTAGCTGAACGAGCTCGAAGAGTTGGATCAGGAGCCAGTAATCAAAATCAAAAAGTTGAGACTGTAACTCGAGATATACCTAAGATTGGAAGAAATGAAAAAGTTGAGATTAAAAACTCAACCTCTGGAGAGGTTAAAGCTATGAAATTTAAACAAGCAGAAAAATTACTTCAATCAGGTGAATGGGAGATAAATAGTTAATTATAGCTATAGTATTCTTAAATATTTCTGATTTATATATAAAATCTACATTTTAATATTGGTTTTTTTATCAAATTGATAATTTTAGTATTGACTCATTTTGTTTTGTGCAAAAAAGAAGCTATGATTGAGTCTTAATTATATTTTTGTAAAAGTCAAATGAAATTAAAAAACCAAGGATTATATCTATCAGAGTTTGAACACGACAATTGTGGTGCAGGATTTATATGTAGTTTAAATGGAGAGAAGACTAATAGTATTATAAGCCAAGCGCTAAATATCCTAACTTGTTTAGAACATAGAGGTGCAGTTAGCTCTGATGGACGAACTGGTGACGGAGCAGGAATATTAATTGAAATCCCTCATGATTTTTTTGTTAAACAATGCAACTTTACACTTCCTGATTCAAACGAATATGCAGTTGGTATGGTTTTTTTACCTAATAAAGTAAATCAGTCAAATCACTGTATTAAAATATTTGAAGAAGAAATAAAAAAACAAGACCTTGATATATTAGGCTGGAGAGATGTTCCCGTTAATTCAAAAGTTGTTGGATCTATAGCTAGTAAAACTCAACCTCAAATAAAGCAAGTCTTTATTAAACGTAATACTAAGTTAACAGATAAAGAATTTAATTTAAGACTTTTTATTGCTAGAAAAATTAGTGAGAACACAATATATTCTTCAGAATTAAATCAAAAAGAATATTTTTATTTTTCGAGTTTAAGTTTAAGAACAATTATTTATAAAGGTTTATTAATTCCTGAAGATATTGAAAGATTTTACATAGACTTAAAAAATCCTAACCTAGTAACCAAGCTAGCACTTGTTCACCAAAGATTCTCAACAAACACTTTCCCTACATGGGATTTAGCTCAGCCTTTTAGATATATGTGTCACAATGGTGAAATAAACACATTTAAAGGGAATATAAGCAGAATGAAGACGAGAGAGGAGCTTTTTAAATCAGAGTTTATATCAAGTAAGGATATGTCTAAAATTTTACCAATTATTATTCCTGGAAAATCAGATTCAGCCTCTATGGATATGGTTGTGGAATTATTACTTATGACTGGCAGATCTTTACCAGAAGTAATGATGATGTTAGTTCCTGAAGCCTGGGAAAAGCACAACTCAATGGAAGATGATAAAAGAGCATTTTATAAATTTAATAGTTGTATTATGGAGCCATGGGATGGCCCTGCTTCAATTCCATTTACTGATGGAAAATATATTGGAGCACTTTTAGACAGAAACGGATTAAGACCTTCAAGATATACTGTCACCAAAGACGGTTATGTAATTATGTCCTCAGAGACAGGAGTAGTTGATATCAAGCCAGAAAATGTTGAGTTTCATGGAAGACTAGAACCCGGTAAGATTTTCTTGGTAGATATGGATCAAGGTAGAATAATTAATGATTATGAAATAAAAAGTAATATTGTCTCCAAAAGACCTTACAAGAAATGGGTTGATAAAAATGTTTTACAATTAAGTGATATATCATATACAGGGAATCGAACTCCAGATGAAAAAATTAATTTTGAAACTAGACTTAAAATATTTGGATATACAAAAGAAGATTTTAAGAAGATAATAATCCCAATGTGTATTAGTGGAAAGGAATCTATTGGGTCTATGGGAATAGATACACCACTAGCAGTGCTTTCTAAAAAACCACAATTAATATATAATTATTTTAAGCAATTATTTGCTCAGGTAACAAATCCTCCACTTGATGGAATCAGAGAGGAAATCGTAACAGATACAAGTCTATCACTAGGAAGTAACTATAATATTTTTGATGTAATTGAAGAACATTCAATAAGCTTAAACATTAAGAATCCTATAATATCTAATGAGGACTTAGATAAAATTAAATATATTAATCATGAAAAATTTAAATCAAGTTCAATAGATTGTTTATATGAGTTAAAAAAAGGACATAATGGAATAGAAGAAGCTCTTGATGAAATTGTTATAAAAATCGAAAAACTAATTGATGAGGGAACCAATATAGTAATATTAAGTGATAGGAAAGTCTCAAAAAAGATGGCTCCTATACCAATTCTACTTGCTTGTTCATTTGTTCATCAAACTATGATTAACATAAAAAAAAGGTCAAAATTTGGGATTATAATAGAATCTGCAGAACCTAGGGAGCCTCATCATTTTTCAATGTTATTTGGATATGGAGCCAGTGCAATTAATCCTTATCTAGTTAATGAGATTATAAGCTATCATCATAAAATTGGCCATATTAAAGGTGTTAGTTTAGAATCTTCAATATCAAATTTTAATGACGCAATAGCAAAAGGTATTTTAAAGGTAATGAACAAGATAGGCATATCGACCTTAAACTCTTATCGTGGATCTCAAATATTTGAAGCTTTAGGTCTTAAAACAAATTTTATAAATAAATATTTTAAAAATACACCAACAAGAATTGAAGGAGTTGGCCTATACGTTCTTGAAAAGGAAATTAGTCAGAGAATCAAATTTGCTTTTAATTCTGAGCCTGATTTTTCATCTATAAAAACAGGGGGAGATTATAGATGGCGAAGAGATGGTGAGAGTCATATGTTAAACCCAAAGACTATCTCAAAACTTCAAAATTCTGTAAAAAATGAAAATTATAATTCATATAAAGAATATTCTGAACTAATTAACAAACAAGAAGAGCAATTAATGACAATTAGAGGACTTCTTAAATTTATTGACTATAACCCAATTCCAATTGAAGAGGTTGAACCGTGGACAGAGATTGTAAAAAGATTTAAAACTGGAGCTATGTCATATGGGTCAATTAGTAAAGAGGCTCATGAAAATCTTGCAATAGCCATGAATAGAATTGGTGGTAAAAGTAACTCAGGTGAAGGTGGGGAAGATATAAATAGATTTCAAAAAGATGAAAATGGTGATTCAAAAAATAGCTCGATAAAACAAGTTGCCTCAGGTCGATTTGGTGTAAGCTCTAATTATTTAACCAATGCTGACGAAATTCAAATTAAGATGGCTCAAGGTGCTAAACCTGGAGAAGGAGGACAATTACCTGGATCAAAAGTAAATCCTTTAATAGCTAAAGTAAGAAACTCTACCCCTTATGTTGGGTTAATATCCCCACCACCACATCATGATATCTATTCCATAGAAGATCTTGCTCAATTAGTATTTGATCTTAAAAATGCAAATAGAGATGCTAGAATTAATGTAAAACTTGTATCAGAGGTTGGAGTTGGGACTATAGCTGCTGGTGTAGCAAAAGCTAAAGCAGATGTTATATTGATTTCTGGATTTGATGGAGGTACAGGAGCTTCACCATTAACCTCACTTAGACATGCAGGTCTTCCATGGGAACTTGGAATTGCAGAAGCTCAACAAACATTAGTTTTAAATAATTTAAGAAGTAGAATTGTACTTGAATGTGATGGACAATTAAAAACAGGAAGAGATGTGGCTATTGCGTGTCTTTTAGGCGCAGAAGAATTTGGTTTTTCTACTGCACCTCTAGTAGCTTCTGGATGTATAATGATGCGGGCTTGCCATTTAAATACATGCCCCGTCGGAATAGCTACTCAAGATCCAGAACTTAGAAAAAATTTCAAAGGTAAACCAGAACATGTTATAAATTTTATGTACTTCGTTGCAGAAGAATTAAGAGAAATAATGGCAAATCTTGGGTTTAGAACAGTTGAAGAAATGATTGGTCAGACCCAAAAATTACAAGCAAAGAAAGGAGTTGAAGATTATAAAGTAAAAGGGATAAATCTTGATAAAATATTATATAAACCTTATTCTGATAAGAATATATCTCTTAGAAATACAGAAAAACAAAATCATAACCTAAATAAAGTTTTAGATTTTAAGATTTTAAAAGAAGCAAAATTATCAATAAATAGAAAAATTAAAACTTCTTTAGAATTCAAAATCAAAAATACAGATAGGTCTGTAGGTGCAATTCTAAGTAATGAAATATCCAAATTATATGGAGAAAAGGGATTACCAAAGGAAACATTAAAACTAACCTTTAAAGGATCCGCAGGACAAAGTTTTGGTGCATTTGCGGTAAAAGGACTTCGAATGACTGTTTATGGTAATACAAATGATTATTTTGGAAAAAGTCTTTCAGGAGGAATTTTAAGTGTAAGGATTCCAAAAAAATCAACATTCAAATCAAATTTAAACATCATAACAGGTAATGTTGCATTATATGGAGCAATTGAAGGTGAAGCTTACATAAATGGAATTGCTGGTGAGCGATTTTGTGTTAGAAATTCTGGAGCTAAAGCTGTTGTTGAGGGAATTGGAGATCATGGTTGTGAATATATGACAGGAGGAATTGTTTTAATTCTTGGAAAGATTGGTAGAAATTTTGGAGCAGGAATGAGTGGTGGAATTTCATATATATATAAAAATGAGCAATTTTCAAATTCTGATTTTAATATGGAAATGATAGATCTTGAAAGTGTTAATTATCAAGATCAAGACATTATTAGTGATATGTTAGAAAATCATCTTTCATATACAAATAGTAAAATAGCAAAATCTATTCTTTTAAAGTGGAATAAAGAGAAATCTAATTTTATTAAGGTAATGCCTAAAGAGTATAAAATTGCTTTGGAAAAAATTGCTCAAGAAAAAATTAATCAACTCATTAAATAATTATGGGAAAAGTTAAAGGATTTAAAGAGTATAAAAGAATCGATGAAAAATATATTCCGGTTAGAAAAAGACTTAAAAACTATAAGGAGTTTACTATAAAACCTAAAGAATCCGAATTAAATTCTCAAGCAGCAAGATGTATGGATTGTGGTGTTCCTTTTTGTCACAGTGGCTGTCCCTTAGGAAATCTAATACCTGACTTTAATGATCTAGTTTATAATAATAAATGGAAAGAAGCACTTGATGTTTTACATTCAACAAATAATTTTCCAGAATTTACAGGAAGATTATGCCCTGCTCCATGTGAAGCTGCTTGTGTATTAGGTATAATAGATCCTCCAGTATCTATTGAATTAATTGAAAAACAAATTATTGAAAGAGGTTTTAAAGAAAATTGGATAGTTCCAAAAATACCTAATATTAAAACAGGAAAGAAAATTGCTGTTATTGGATCTGGCCCAACTGGACTTGCTGCGGCTCAACAATTAAACTCTGTTGGCCATTGTGTAACAGTATATGAAAGAGATAATAAGATTGGAGGATTATTAAGATATGGTATCCCAGACTTTAAGCTTGAAAAAAAAATAATCGACAGAAGAGTAAATATTTTAATTGAAGAAGGAATAAAGTTTAAGTGCAATATAGAAGTAGGTAAAGATTTAAAGATTGAAGAAATAGAAAAAAAATATGATGCAGTTCTCATGTCTACAGGATCAACTATTAAACGAGAATTAAATATACCTGGAGATAATCTTTCAGGAGTTATTCAAGCAATGGACTTCTTAACTCATAATAACAAATATGTAGATGGTCAATTGGATAAACATTTAAGTAAATATGATGCAAAAGGTAAAAATGTAATCGTTATAGGCGGAGGTGATACCGGATCTGATTGCATAGGAACATCTAATCGACACGGTGCAAAAAATGTTATAAATTTTGAATTAGCTGCAAAACCATCTAAAGAAAGAGAGATGGAGAATCCTTGGCCCTACTGGCCTTTTACTTTAAAATCATCTTCGTCTCATGAGGAAGGAGTTAATAGGAAATGGAGTATATTAACAAAGAAGTTTATTGGAGATGATGATGGAAATATTATCAGTCTTCAGACTGTAAATGTTAAATTTGATGATGAAAAAAAGCAATTTATTGAAATCCCTAAATCTGAGAAAAACTGGGATTGTGATCTTGTTATTTTAGCATTAGGTTTTACTGGACCTGATAATGATTTGCCAAAAAAATTAAATATAGATCTAAATAAAAGAGGTAATATATCTTCCAATTCTAACTATCAAACCAAAAAAAATAATATTTTTACTGCAGGTGATTGTAGGAGAGGACAATCTCTAATAGTTTGGGCAATTTCTGAGGGAAGAGAAGCTTCATATCATATAGATAAATACCTTATGGGCTCATCTAATCTTCCAAGAAAAGATTCATTTGGAGATCTCTAATTAAATTACTTTACAATAAAATATCATGAGTAATAAAAGGGTTAAATTCCTTGTAATTTCTGCATCATACCCATATAGAGGTGGTATATCTGATTCAACACATTCCTTGTGTAACGAACTGATTAAAAATAAAATAAACACAGAAGTATGGACTTTTTCATTATTATATCCAAGTCTTATTTTTCCTGGTAAAACTCAATATAGTAATCAAAAATATGAGCAAAAGTTCATAATTAGACGAGTTATAAATACAATTAATCCATTAAATTGGATAAGAACTTCAATAAGGATAAATAAATTAAATCCTGAATTTCTAATTTTAAGATATTGGTCACCTATACTTTGTATACCATATTTTATTATTGGACTATTCTTAAATAAAAAAATTAAAGTAATAGGACTAATTGATAATTGGGATAATCATGAAAAAATCCCTTTAGAAGGTTTATTGAGAATGCTTTTGGTTAAAGTCTGTAATAGTTTTATCACATTTTCTGATAATATTGGTGATCAACTTAGAGCAAGTACCAAAAAGAAAGTTCTTTCATTATTTCATCCTATTAATCTCAATTTACCAGAAATCAAGAATAAAAAAAGTGCAAAAAAAGATTTAGGACTTACTAATTCTAATTATGTTTCTTTTATTGGTTTAATTAGAAAATACAAAGGTTTAGGAGTTTTAATTAATAGTTTTAAATACTTAAAGAATGAGAATGTAAAATTAATTATTGCAGGGGAATTTTATGAACCTATCGATAAATACTTAAATATTATAAAAGAACTAAACTTAAGTGAAAAAATTATAATTGATAATAATTTTCTTGACTCAAAGAAGATCAGAGATTATATGTGCGCTAGTGAAATAGTTATTCAACCTTATATTAAAGCTAGTCAAAGTGGAATTACACCAGTTGCATATTTTTATGAAACTCCTTTAATTGTATCTAACATAAAAGGATTGAGAGAAATAGTTGAAAGAGATAATAGTGGTGAGGTTTTTAATAAAACATCCGAAAATCTTTCAAAAGTTATTCTGAATTCTCTAAAAAATAATAATCAAGAAACTTACAGAGATAACATTAAAAAATCTAAATCAAAGTACACTTGGTCACGATTTATTCAAGAAATTGAAAAAGTTTAATTTGTTTTTATAAATTTTAAAAACAACTAATCCAATAATTATTCCATATATACTACCAAAAAAAATATCTAACGGAAAATGAACTCCTAGATAAACTCTACTATAAGATATTAAAGAAGCATAAAATAATGTTATATAAATTATAAATTTATACTTGTTTCTATATATAAGACCAAAGAAAACTGCTAGAGAAAATGAGTTTGATGCATGAGCAGAAAAGAATCCATATTTTCCACCACATGTCTCCTTTACTAGCCTAACGTAATCCTGTAAAGAATCGTTATAACAAGGTCTAAGCCTTTGAAATGAGTCTTTAAACAAATTAGATGTTTGATCAGTAATAGTAATCATAATTGCTATAAATAGAAGAGAATAAAAAACTTCAGATAATTTTATTTTTTGTGATTTACTATAAAAATAAAATATTAATAGTGATAAGTAAAAAAGAATGTTTGACTCCTTATAAGATAAATAAATCCAGAAAGAATCAAAATTAGAAGATCCTAAACTATTTAGAAATAAAAATAATTCAGAATCTAGATTTAAAATTTCTTCAATCATTTAATGCAATTATTTTTTTTGAAAGATAATTAAATCTAAGAAATAGAAATAATGATGAAAATAATAATCCAGAAAGTAATCCAATCCATATACCCACCATTTCTAAGGGAGTATGAAAACCTAAAAAATAAGAAATTGGAAAACCTAAAATACCATAAGAAAAAAATATTATTATCGCAGGTTTATTTACATCTTGCATACCCCTTAATGCACCAAGAACAACGGCTTGAATACCATCAAATAACTGAAATACACCAGCTACAATTAAAAGATTTGATGCTATACTGAGTACTTCACTAACATCAGCGAAACTTGAGGGGTCTAAAGGATCAAGATATAGTAATGGCAGGGAGTCATTAAAAGTTAAAAATATTAAACAGAAAAAAACATCAATAACAATTATTAAAAATAGAGTTGATAAAGCTACTTCCCTTAATTTTTTAAAGTTCATCATACCTCTTTGATTTCCAACTCTAATCATTGCTGCCACTCCTACTCCAAGAGCAACCATGTAAGTCATAGATGATAGATTTAATGCAATTTGATTTGCAGCTTGAGAGTTTTTACCTAAGAGGCCAGACATCCAAACAGCAGAAACAAAAAAAGCTACCTCAAAAAAACTATGTAATGCAGATGGCAAACCTAGATATAAAATTTTTTTTACTCTTTTTATCTCAACTTTTGAAGGAAAAAATTTCTTGATGTATTTAGATAATTTTTTATGAATCTTTAGATAAAATATTATAAAAGTTAACATACAAATCCTTGAAATAAGAGTTCCTATTGCAGCACCTTCAACACCAAGTTTTGGAAAAATCCAAAATCCAAATATTAAAAAAAAGTTTAAAATTACATTTATGGCATTACCTACAAGTGTTGAATACATTGCAGCACGGGTAAAAGATAATCCATCTGCAAATTGTCTGAAAGATTGGAAAGTAACAATTGTGATTAATGACATTGAAACCCAAAATAAGTATGGAGAGGCTAATTCAACAACCTCGAGAGGTTGATTCATTGAATACAAAAGATTTCTATTAAGAAATACCAATAGAAAAAGAACCAGACCAAGTATTAAACATATAAGAAAACTATGTTCAAAAATTCTAGAAACATCATTTTCTTTTTTTGCTCCGTCAGCTTCTGCAATAAGGGGAGTAATTGCAGTTGAAAAACCAATTCCAATAGACATAGCAATAAATACAAAACTATTTCCAAGTGAAATGGCAGCAAGCTCAGCTGTACCTAACTGGCCTACCATAATATTATCTATAAATTGAACAAAAGTATGACCTAACATACCAATCATAACTGGAAATGCTAACTTAAGGTTATACTTAAATTCTCTAGTATATTTAGAGAAACCGTTAAGTACTTTAGTCATGTTTAAAGTTTATAATTATCAAGTAAATAAACTAGCGCAGTCATAGCTGCTGCACCAAGTTCTAATTCACGCTTATTTATTTTATCAAATGTATCTGATGCTGCGTGGTGATAGTCAAAATATCTTTGTGTATCAGGTCTTAATCCAGCTAAAATTACCTCACCATTTTTTAAAGGGCCAATATCAGCTCCACTTCCACCAATGAAAAAGTTATTCATTCCATATTTGACAAATAAACTTTCAAATTTTTTAATTGTTTTAAATTCTTTATCGGATGTGTCAAAACTAAATCCTCTAGGAGTAAAACCTCCAGCATCAGATTCTAAAGCAAAAAAATGTTTCTCATTATTTAATATTGCTTCTTCTGCATATTTAGTTCCCCCTTTTAATCCATTTTCTTCATTTGCAAATAATACTACTCTAATTGTTCTTTTGGGTGAATAATTTAAATTTTTTAATATCCTTAAAACTTCCATAGACTGAACAATCCCCGCTCCGTCATCATGGCTTCCATCTCCTAAATCCCATGAATCAAGATGCCCACCTATTACTATGATTTCATCAGGTTTTTCAGAACCATTAATTTGAGCTATTACATTATGAGATAAAACATCAGGAAAATTTTTTGAGTTTTGTCTAAAAAAGAATTTTATATTCGAGTTTAGAGAAAGCATCGAACTTAAAAGTTCTGCACCATTTGTACTTATTGCAGCGGCTGGTATTCTTTGATTTAATGACAAACCATCATAATACATAGATCCAGTGTGTGGATAATCATCTAAGGATGTTGTCATAGATCTAACTATAACTCCAATAGCTCCTAATTTTGCAGCTTCAATAGCACCTTGAGTTCTTTGATTTACACTACCTCCATATGCTTGAAAGGTGTTTATTAAAGTTGGATCCATTGGTCGATTATAAAAAATAATTTTACCTCTGATTGAATCCCTTCCAATCATTTTTAATTCCTTAAAATTTTTAACCTCTATTACATTAGCTGAAATTCCAATTGAAGGAGTTGAAATAGATCCACCTAGCGCAGCTATTGGAACTGATATGGTGTTGCCTGGGCTAGACTCAATATGAGCATATTCTGGTGCTCCTCTAACCCATTTTGGAATCATTACTGGTTGAAGCCAAACTGAATCAACGTCTATGGTCTGTAATTCATCTTTACCCCATTTAACAGATCTATCGTAATTTATAGAACCAGAGAGTCTCCCACCTATTTGATTTGACAAATAGTCAAGCCATTCATATGAATTTCCATTAGATAGTGCTTCATCATAGATTTTGTCTATAAAAACTGAATCATTATTAAGATTCTGAGAATGTAATGATACACTAAAACCTATAATTAACAGATAATTTAAATATTTCATAAATTATTTTTTAGAAGCAAAAAGATTAACGTCCTCCTTAGATATTGGATTACCTCCAAGAATTATTAATCTTTCAATAACATTTCTAAGTTCTCTGATATTTCCAGACCAGTTATAATCTTCTAATAGTTTTATTGAATCTTTATCAAACTCTTTAGTTTCAATTCCTTGTTCTTTAGATATTAACTTTGAAAAATGTGATAGAAGTATTGGGATATCTGATTTTCTTTTACTCAATTCAGGCACTTCAATCATTATTACTGCAAGCCTATGATATAAGTCCTCTCTAAAATTACCATTTTCAATCTCCTTTTTAAGGTCTTTATTTGTAGCTGCTACAACTCTAACATCTACAGTAATATCTTTTTGACTTCCTACTTTTTGAATTTTACTTTCTTCAAGAGCTCTAAGAACTTTAGCCTGAGCAGCTAGGCTCATATCTCCAATTTCATCTAAAAACAAAGTCCCATTATTTGCAGCTTCAAATTTACCCTGTCTATCCTTTATAGCAGAAGTAAAAGATCCTTTAAGATGACCAAATAGTTCGCTTTCAATAAGCTCTGAAGGAATAGCAGCACAATTTACCTCAATAAAAGGTGACTTACTCCTATTGCTTCTTTCGTGGATATTGTGTGCCACGAGTTCTTTACCTGTTCCACTTTCACCTGTTATTAAAATTCTTGCTTCTGTTTGTGCAACTTTATCAATTACAGCATGAATATCCATTATAGATTTTGAATTACCAATAATTTCATATTTTTTAGCAACCTTCTGTCTTAAAATTTTATTTTCAGTTACTAACTCCTTTTTCTCTAATGCATTTCTAACAGAGTTAATAAGTCTATTAAGGTCTGGAGGTTTAGATATAAAATCATAGGCGCCTAGTTTCATTGATTCTACTGCAGTTTCAATATTACCATGACCTGTTAACATAATAAAAGGAAGGGTCAAGTTTGTTTTTCTTGTTCTTTGAAGCAACTCAATGCCATCTACTTTTGGCATTTTTATATCACAAAGCACTAAATCAAAGGATTCCTTTTTTATAAGATCTAGTCCTTTTTTTCCATCAGAGGCTTCTTGAATTTCAAAGCTTGGATCCTCTTCATTCAAGATTCTGACAAGAACTCTTCTGATTGGTTCCTCATCTTCAATTATAAGGATTTTGCTCATTTTGATTTTATTAGAAAATCTAAGATAAAATTATTTATGCAAACATGTCTCTTACTTTTTCAAAAAAGGACTTATCAGATGTCTTAGGATTAGGCTTAAAGTTATCATCATCTAACATTTCTTTAAAAAAATCTTTTTGCTTTTTATTAAGAGTTTTAGGAGTCCAAATATTAACATGAACAAGTAAATCACCCTTGGAATAACCATTTAAGTCTGGAATACCCTTATTTTTTAATCTTAATGTTTTTCCAGACTGTATTCCAGATTCAAGTTTAATTCTAACTTTTCCATCAATTAGATGAATATCCTTAGATATTCCAAGTGCAGCCTCTGAAATGCTTATGTATAGGTCATAGTGAAGATGTTTTCCATCTCTAGTAAAAAAATCATCTTGAGATTCTTCAATTAGCACAAGTAGATCACCTGAAATACCACTTGGGTTATTTGAATCGTTTCCTTTACCCGAAACTTTTAATTGCATACCTTCTTCAACTCCTGCAGGGATTTTAATTGAGACTGTTTCTTCAGAATTTAGCATTCCATTAGAGTCAGTACCAGGAGCTCTAGATAAAATTGATTGACCTGAACCATTACATGAAGGACATATAGATGTTGATTGCATTCGGCCTAAAATAGTATTTGTTATTCTTGAAACTTGACCTGAACCATTACATGTAGAACAAGTAGAGAATTTTGAATCAGGAGATAGAGTTTTACGTTTAACTTTGATTTTTTTTTCTACACCATTAATAATTTCATCTAGATTTAATTTAACTCTTATTCTAAGATTAGAACCCTTAGAAACTCTTTGACCTCCACCTCCAAACCCTCCAAAGGATGATCCAAATGCACTTCCAAAAATATCTCCAAATTGACTAAATATATCATCCATATTCATTCCTCCTCCACCACCGAAACCACCTGCTCCATCAAAAGCACTGTGACCAAATTGATCATATTTAGATTTTTTGTTTGGATCACTTAAAACTTCATATGCCTCAGCAGCTTTTTTAAAGTTTGATTCAGCAGTCTTGTCACCAGGATTTTTATCTGGATGATATTGTATTGCCTTTTTTCTGTATGCCTTTTTTATTTCAGCTGAACTTGCATTTTTTGCAACACCTAATATTTCGTAATAATCTTCTTTCATATCTATTTATTGAGCAACAACTACTTTAGGAAAATTGATGATATTATCACCTAGTTTATAGCCACCTTGAATTATATCAATTATTTTACCTTTTTGCTTATTTTCTGTTGCAGGAATCTGACTAATTGCCTCATGTATATCAGGATTAAAAACATCACCTATATTAACCTCGACTTCAATTAATCCTTGACTTTTTAGAGTCTCATTAAATTTATTGTAAATTAACTTAACACCTTCATTATCTGAATCTGTATTTTCCTGACTTAAAGCTCTCTTAAAATCTTCTAGAATAGGAACCAGACTAGTTAAAACTTCTTTTCCTGCTGTTTTATATAAATCAAGTCTCTCTTTAGATGTCCTTCTTTTATAATTTTCAAACTCAGCAAATAATCTGACATATTTATCCTGTTCAACTTTTAAACTCTCTTTTAGATCTTTTATAGATTGAGACTTCTTATCAGCAGGTGATTTAGTAGACTTTTTACTATCAGATTTCTTTTTGGTCATTAGTATATTTTTTATAATAACTGCAATTTTTTTGCCATAATAATTCTATGCCAGAATGTCATACTTAACTTGATAAATTTTTTATGGCTGAATCTATATCTGGAAACTTAAAGTTATAGTCATTTAAATTATTTGAAATGACTTTTTGACTAGAAAGAACTATCTCAGACATTTGGCCAAAAAATAATTTTACTATAAACTTGGGGATGTTAGGAAGAATAATAGCAGAACTATTATATAGAGCAATTTTTCTTAATAACTCAGATTGAACCACTGGATTTGGAGCAACTAAATTAAAAACACCTTTTGAAGTATTGTTAATGGATCTTAAAAAAATTAAAGAAGCATCATCAATATGAATCCATGATTGCCACTGATTTCCTCTTCCAAGAGGAGATAAAGCGTATAGCATTGAAAGTTTCTTTGAAATACTAAAAATACCTCCTTCTTTAGATAATACAAGACCAATTCTTAGAATTGAAAACGAAATATCTGGGAGTTGTTTTTCAAACTCTAAAACTTTTGATTCCCATTTTACAACAACTTGATTAATAAAAGAATCTGGTATAGATACAGAGTTTTTTTCGCTAGAAGTTTTTGAAATAGAGTCAGAATATGCAGCAATTCCAGATGCACTTATAAAAGAGTTTAATTTAATCCCTCTTTCTTTTATATGTTTTAAAATAAAAAATGTTGAAGTTAATCTACTATTTAAAATTTTAGATTTATTTTTTTTTGTCCATAACTTAAATACACTAAATCCAGCCAAATTAATTACAGAGTTAACCCCTTTAAAACATTCAACATCTATTTCTTCTTCGGTCGGGTTCCAATAGTAATATTTTAAACTAATATTATTTGATACTAATTTTTTATTTCTAGTAAGAATATTTACTTGATAATTATTAGCAATTGCTAGTTTTGTTATTTCCTGACCTAATGTTCCTGAACCACCTGTAATTAATAGCTTCATATTATTATTTTTTTTATCTTTCGAGTGATATGGAAATCAATAAATCTAACAACACAAAAATAAACGATGTTGACTTTAATTCGGTAAAATTTGGTGAAATTTTTACTGATCATATGTTTGAATGCAATTTTAAAAATGGTGAATGGGAATCTCCAATAATAAAACCTTACTCCAATCTTAAATTAGACCCCTCCACTCATGTTTTTCATTATGGACAAGCTATATTCGAGGGCATGAAAGGATATAAAGATAAAAATGACCAAATCTGGTTGTTTAGACCAAAGGATAATTATGAAAGATTAAAAAAATCTTGTATTAGAATGCATATACCTGTTTTACCGGAAGAGTATTTTTTTGAAGGTCTAAATAAACTTATTTCAATTGATAAAGATTGGGTTCCAAATGAGTTAGGATCGTCAATGTATATAAGACCTTTTGTTTTTTCATCATCTGCAATGCTAGCAGCAAGCCCTTCATTAGATTATAAATTTTTAATAATTTGCTCTCCTGGAGGTGCTTATTATTCAAAGTCATTAAGTGTTTATGTTGAAGATAAATTTAGTAGAGCTACACCAGGAGGTGCGGGTTATGCAAAAGCTGCAGGTAATTATGGAGCTTCATTTTACCCAATATCACTAGCAGTTTCAAAAGGTTTTGATCAAATAGTTTGGACAGACTCTTTAACACATCAAAAAATTGAGGAAGTGGGAACTATGAGTATTATGTTTAGAATCAAAGATAAACTTATAACCCCTAAAACTAGTGATACTATTCTTGATGGGGTATCAAGGAAAACTGTTATTCAAATTGCACGAGATTTTGGGATTGATGTTGAAGAAAGAGATATAACTATAGATGAGTTAATTTTAGAATATAAAAATGGAGATTTAAAAGAAATATTTGGGTGTGGAACAGCTGTAGTAATTTCTAAAATATCATCTTTTGGTTATAAAGAGGATAAATTTGAATTAAAGGAAATTAAAGGAAATTATGCTGATAGACTTAAAGAATCTATCATAAACATTCAACAGAATGTCTCTGAAGATTTACATGGATGGAGATATAAAATATTAGACTAATTTATTTGTCTAGAATATCTTTAATATTTGGTTTAAAATAATTTGGACCTTTTAATATTTTACCATCTTCTCTAATAACTGGACTTCCATCTAAGCTTAGTTTACTCATATTGCTCCTTTGTATTTCTTCAAAAACTTCTACAATTTTATGTTGAAGTCCATGAGCTAAAATTGTTCCGCAAAGAATGTAAAGTTTATCACCTAAAGCATCAGCAATTTCAACTAAATCCTTGTTTTTAGCAGCTTCTAAATATTCATCGTTCTCCTCTTGCATTAATCTATATCTAAGATCTACCGTTGACTCATCAAGATTTGCTTCTTGAGTCTCAGAATAATCGATTTTGAAAGCTTTATTAAATTCCTTTACTGCATCAATAGCATTAGTTATCATAATTATTAAATTTACATTAGAAAAGTTTTATAAAACTAATTAATGTTTACAAAAGGACAGCTTATTTTTGCCATAATATTTATAATAATATTCTCAATAATCATTGCATATTCTTATTTTAGAGATCACAGTCTTCATAAAGTTTATTATAAAAATTCATACGTGATTCTTATCATATTTATTGTTTTTATATCAATTATAGCTACATACAGTAATTTATTTAGATAGATGAAAGATTTAATATTAGTTTTTATCGGAGGTGGATTAGGGTCAGCTATAAGACTTTTAATTAATAAAATAATTCCAAGTGATGCTTTTCCTTATTCAACATTAACTGTTAACCTTTTTGGAAGCTTTCTTATAGGCTTAATTATAAGTTATCTTGTTTACTACAATATGTTAAAATCTGATTATTATTATTTTCTAGTTATAGGTATATGTGGAGGATTAACAACCTTTTCAGCTTTTTCACTTGAAAATATTAACATGCTGAAATCTAATGACTTATACAGTTCTATTCTTTATATATTTATTAGTGTATCTTTCTGTATACTTTTAGCTTATGTTGGATTCAACGTAATGAATAAAATTTTAAATTATTAAAGATGAGAAATATTCAATATTTTATTTTAAGCTTATTACTTAGTGTTAACGTAAACTCACAAGAAAAAAATCTTTCAGAGGGGCCTTTTAATCAACTTATAATTAGAGGTGCCACACTTGTTAATGGTAATGGAAGTCCACCCGTTGGGCCTGTAGATATTGTAATTGAAAATAACATAATTAAATCAATTAGAAATGTAGGATATCCAGGAGTAGAGATAATGAGTTCTAGGCGTCCTAAATTAAAAAAAGATGGAAGAGAAATTGATGCTAATGGAATGTATGTTCTTCCAGGTTTTATTGATATGCACGGACATATAGGTGGCAGCTCACAAGGTGCTGAGCCAGATTATGTATTTAAATTATGGCTAGCGCATGGAGTAACAACAGTCAGAGAACCAGGTGGAAGAGGAATTGACTTTAGTATGGATTTAAAAAATAAAAGTTCGAATAATGAAATAATTGCTCCGCGACTTTCAATTTATTCAAGTTTTGGGTCTGGTTTTAAAGAAGAGATTAGTACTCAACAGCAAGCTAGGGAATGGGTAAATTTTAATGCAAAAAAGGGAGCAGATGGAATCAAATTTTTTGGTGCTGAGCCAGATATTATGATTGCTGCTTTAGATGAGAATAATAAACTAGGGTTAGGTTCAGCCATGCACCATGCTCAATTAAGAGTGGCAAAGTGGAACGTTCTTAATTCTGCTAGAGCAGGATTAACATCCATGGAACATTGGTATGGTCTTCCAGAAGCGCTTTTTAATAATAAAACTGTACAAAATTACCCTTACGATTATAATTACTCAAATGAACAACACAGATTTGAAGAAGCTGGAAAACTATGGGAGCAAGCAGCAGAGCCAAATTCTGAACATTGGAATAATGTTATGAATGAGTTAATTGATCTAGACTTTACTCTTGATCCAACATTCAATATATATGAAGCAAGTAGAGATTTGCAAAGGGCCAGAAGAGCAGAATGGCATGATGAATATACTATGCCTAGTTTATGGGAGTTTTATCAACCAAGCAGAATATCTCATGGATCATACTGGCATTTTTGGGGAACTGAACAGGAGGTAGCCTGGAAGAAAAACTTTAATCTTTGGATGAATTTTAAAGTCTAAATCGAT
>JAQXBP010000097.1:0-35392 GCA_029252345.1 Flavobacteriaceae bacterium
CACTACAAAACTAAATTTATAGAGATTATCGATAAAAAGGATACTACTTACAGTATTACAGACCAGTTTTTAAGGTTATTAGAAAATCAGATATATAGAGATCCTTCTCAATATTTTTGGACGCATAATAGATTTAAGCACTTAAGAACTAATTGATTTTATCTCATTTTCAATTTTTAAAGCATACTTATCCGCAATATCCTGCGAGTCTGCCTCAGCAAAAATTCTTATAATTGGTTCTGTATTTGATTTTCTCATATGCACCCAAGCATCTTCAAAATCTATTCTAACTCCATCTTCTGTATTAGGAGATAGTTCTGAATAATTTTCAGTTATTACTTTAAAGGTATTATCAATTAAGTTTGAATCTTTTAAGATAATTTTTATTTTTTTCATAAAATACTCAGAATATTGACCTTTTAATTCTGATACCTTACATTTCTTATGAACTAATAAAGCAAGAAAAAGAGCAATCCCTACTAAAGCATCTCTTCCATAATGTAATTCAGGATATATTATACCTCCCCCGCCTTCACCTCCTACAATAGAGTTTACCTCTTTCATCTTCTTAACAACATTCATTTCTCCAACAGGAGTTGAGTAATACTTTTGACCATATGAAATAGTTAAATCTTTGAGTGCATTTGAAGAAGATAAGGTTGATACTGTGTCACCTTTATTCTTTGACAAAACAAAGTCTGAACAAAATACTTGAGTATATTCTTCACCTAGAATTTTCCCATTCTCATCGAAAAAAACAAGCCTATCAACATCTGGATCAACAGCAATACCAAAGTCAGAGTTATTCACTTGGATTGACTTTGATAGATCTGTTAAGTTTTCAGCTAAAGGTTCAGGTGTGTGATTAAAAACTCCTTTTATTTCTGCATTTATAATATTGTATTTAATATTGAGCTTATCAAGCAATTTAGGTATTGCTATGGAGCCACCAGAATTAATCGCGTCAGCACTAACAGATAGATTAAGTTTCCTAATTTCTTCTAATGGTAATATTTTTAAATTTAAAATTGCATCTACATGATCGTCCATAAGTCTATCATATTCTATAATAGTGCCAAGAGAATTATTAGAAGAAAAAAATTGGTTTTTTGATTCTGAATATTCAATTAATTTTGACACATCTTCTCTTGATAAAAACTCACCATCAGAATTAAAAAATTTTAAACCATTATACTCTTCAGGATTATGACTTGCTGTTATCATTAATCCTCCTACAGAATCATTATTTAAGACCCCCCAACATATAGTAGGTGTTGTTGACAATCCAGCATCTATAACATTGATTCCCATCGAGTTAAATGTAGAATTAACTATCGAATGGATCATGCTTCCAGATTTTCTTCCATCTCTTCCAGTCATAACTGTTAAACTAGAAGAATTAGGGTTATTTTCTTTGATTAATCTGGAGAAAGCAGAAATAGATGTTACAATATCAGCAGGTGTTAAATTTTCATTATTATTACCCCCTATTGTTCCTCTAAATCCTGATATATTTTTTATTAATGTCATATGAAATGTAAATATATAAATTGTAAATTACACGAAATTTTAATATGAAAAAATATATCCCATTTATCTTATCATTTTTTATACTTAGTTGTGGCAAATCATATAATCCTGCTGTTGTTTCTGCAAGAAAAGAAGCCTCTGATATAGGTGTTGAAATTATGAAAAAAGGTGGTAATGCATTTGATGCAATGGTAGCAGTACATCTAGCACTTGCTGTTACATATCCTATAGCTGGAAATATTGGTGGTGGAGGTTTTGTTGTATACCACACTTCTAATGGTGAAAGTGGTTCACTTGACTTTAGGGAAAAAGCACCAGGAAAGGCATTTAAAGATATGTATTTAGATGATAATGGAGATGTTATTGAAGACATGAGTACTCTAGGTGGTGCAGCTGTTGGTGTTCCTGGATCAATATCAGGTATATTTGAAATTCATTCTAAATTTGGCTCTCTTCCAATCAAGGATCTTTTTCAACCTTCAATAGAGTTAGCAAAAAATGGTTTTGTTATTACTAAAAGACAAGAGTCAGCATTAAAAGACAAGATGAAAGATTTTATTAAAGTAAACGGAAATGAATCTCTGTTTTCAAATAACTATCAAGAAGGTGATACTTTAAAAAATATAAATCTTTCTAACACTCTAGATAAAATTGCTAATAATGGTCCTAAAGCTTTTTATGAGGGTGAGATAGCCAAAATGATTGTTGATGAAGTTCAAGAAAGTGGAGGTATAATGACAGTTGATGATTTAAAAAATTATAATTCAGTTTGGAGAGATCCAATAAAATTTAAATATAAAGAGTTAGAAGTAATCTCTATGCCTCTTCCCTCCAGTGGAGGAATTCTTTTAGGTCAATTGTTAAAAGCTGTAGAAAGTTATGATATAGCTCAATATGGTCATAACTCTGTTGAATCAATCCAGATAATGGTAGAAGCTGAAAGAAGAGCTTATGCTGATAGAAGTTTTTACATGGGTGATCCCGATTTTAATAAACTTCCAGTATATGAATTAATGGATGATGAATATGTTAAAGCTCGAATGGAATCATTCTCTTGGGATAAAGCTACCCTTTCAAGCGATGTGTCTCATGGTGATTTAAAAACTATTAAAGAAAGTGATCAAACAACTCACTACTCTATAATAGATGCTGATGGAAATTCTGTTTCAGTAACAACTACTCTAAATACCAACTATGGTTCTAAAGTATTTGTTGAGGCAGGAGGATTCTTCTTAAATAATGAAATGGACGATTTTAGTTCAAAACCTGGTCATCCAAATAGTTTTGGACTAATAGGAAGTGAAGCAAATTCTGTAGAAGCGAATAAACGAATGCTTAGCTCTATGACGCCTACCATAGTTTTAAAAAATAAAAAACCATCACTAATTGTTGGAACTCCAGGTGGATCAACTATCATAACATCTGTATTTCAAACAATTCTTAATGTTTATGAATTTAACATGTCTATGCAAGAAGCAGTTAATGCTCCTCGAGTTCATCATCAATGGTTACCAGACGTAGTAATTATAGAAAAGGATGGAATAGACTCTGTTCAAGACTCAATTCTAAGATCTAAAAATTACTTTGTAGTATCTCTGCCTATTGTATCTGATGGACCCAATATAAGAGCTAGATCTTCAATTGGCAAGGTTGATGCAATCTTTATAGATGAAAATGGCGATGTTTCAACAGGAGCTGATCCAAGAGGAGATGATCATGCAACTATTTTAAAATAAATTTCAATCCAACCTTGAATAATACAATTCAAATTGAAGGCGCAAAAGTTCATAATCTTAGAAATCTAGATTTAGAGATTCCTAGAGAAAAACTTGTTGTTATAACAGGTTTATCAGGTAGTGGAAAATCTTCTTTAGCATTTGATACTATTCATGCTGAAGGTCAGAGAAGATATATGGAAACATTCTCTGCATACATAAGACAATTTGTTGGAAATTATGAAAGACCTGATGTAGAAAAAATTGAGGGACTCTCCCCTGTAATTGCAATTGAACAAAAAACAACAAGCAAAAACCCTAGATCAACAGTTGGAACAGTTACTGATATTTATGATTTTATAAGACTATTATATGCAAGAATAGGTATAGCATATAGTCATAAGTCTAATTTAAAAATGGTAAAAAATACTGACGAACAGATTATAAAATTAATATGTGAGAAGTTTATAAATCAGCGAATTATTATTCTAGCTCCAATAATAAGATCTAGAAAAGGACATTATAGAGATCTTTTTGAAAATTTCACTAAACAAGGGTTTTCAAAAGTTATAGTTGACGGTGATATTGTCGATATTAAGAGAGGTATGAAGCTTGATAGATATAAAACACACGATATAAGTCTCGTTGTAGATAATTTATCTGTCAAAGATGATTTTGAATCAAAAAGAGTGTTAGCAGAGTCTATTAAGATTGCTATGAAATATGGAAATGACACAATTTTTATTTTAGACTCAGAATCTGGAAAGCCAGAATATTTTAGTAGAAATTTAATGTGTCCTGAAACAGGAATTTCATATCCTAAACCAGAACCTAACACCTTTTCTTTTAACTCACCTAAAGGAATGTGTGAAACATGTAACGGGCTAGGAACTGAACATGAAATAAATCTAAAAAAATTAATTCCAGATGATTCATTATCAATTAATAATGGTGGAATATTACCTATAGGAAAAAAAGACAACTCATGGATTCACAAACAGATTGAATTAATATCAAAATATTATAATTTCTCTCTTAGTGAACCTATAAATAAGATACCAAAAGAAGGTTTAAATTTTATTCTTAATGGTGGTAAAAAAAGTTTTATAATCAATTCAAAAGATTTAGGGGTTAAAAGACAATATGAGATTGATTATATGGGAATAGAGGCATTTATTAAAGATCAATTAAATAATAATGAATCAAAAAGTTTAAGAAGATGGGCACTTCAATTTGTTGATATTAAAAAATGTAAATCCTGTATAGGAAGTAGATTAAAAATTGAATCTAGATCTTTTAGGATTAACAATAAAGATATATTTGAAGTTAGTGAAATGGACCTGTCAGAGGTCAAAGAATGGTTTAAAAAACTTAATGATAACTTAACTGATAAAGAAATTAGAATATCTGAGGAAATAACAAAAGAGATTTTAATTAGAATACAATTTTTAATTGATGTTGGCCTAGAGTATTTAACACTCTCAAGATCCTCAAGATCACTATCCGGAGGAGAAGCTCAAAGAGTTAGATTAGCAACTCAGGTTGGATCGCAATTAGTTGGTGTTCTTTATATACTAGATGAACCTAGTATAGGGCTTCATCAAAAAGACAATTTAAAGTTAATTGATTCACTAAAAAAACTTAGAGACTCAGGAAATTCAGTCATAGTGGTTGAACATGACAAGGAAATGATAATGAGTTCTGACCATATTATCGACTTAGGGCCTTATGCGGGTATTAATGGTGGTGATATTATTTATGAAGGAACTCCAAATAAAATTAAAAAAGCAAAAACAATTACAGCAGATTATCTTAATGATATCAAAAAAATTGAAATACCTGAAGAAATTAGATCTGGTAATGGAAATGAAATATCATTATATGGGTGTAAAGGAAATAACTTAAAAAATATCAATGTTAATTTTCCTCTTGGTAAAATGATAGCGGTTACAGGTGTCTCCGGAAGCGGTAAATCAACTTTAATAAATGAGACATTATATCCTATTTTAAATTCTAAAATATATAATTCAGTAAAGTCACCATTAGAATTCAAAAAAATTGAAGGTTTAGAGAATATTGATAAAGTAGTAGAAGTTAATCAACAACAAATAGGAAGAACTCCTCGAAGTAATCCTGCAACCTATACCGGAGTTTACAGTGAAATAAGAAAATTATTTTCAGATACCGTTGAATCAAAAATAAGAGGATATAAACCAGGAAGATTTAGCTTTAATGTTTCAGGTGGTAGATGTGAAAATTGTAAAGGAGGGGGCATGAAATTAATTGAGATGAATTTCTTACCTGATGTTTTTGTGGAATGTGAAGTTTGTAATGGAAAACGATTTAATAGGGAAACACTCGAAGTTAGGTATAAGGGTAAATCCATTTCTGATATTTTAGACATGAGCGTTTCTAAATCACTAGATTTTTTCTCATCAATACCGAAGATATTTAATAAATTAAAAGCTATTGATAGCGTTGGCCTTGGCTATATTACTCTAGGTCAATCCTCTACAACATTATCAGGTGGAGAATCACAAAGAATAAAGTTAGCTAGTGAATTATCCAAAAAAGATACTGGTAAAACAATATATATTCTTGATGAACCCACTACAGGTCTTCATTTTGAAGATATAAGAATTCTTTTAAATGTTTTAAATCAATTAGTAGATAAAGGAAATACAATTATTATCATTGAGCATAATTTAGATGTCATAAAACAAGTTGATCACATTATAGATATAGGACCAGAAGGTGGTAAAAATGGTGGTAAACTAATTGACAGTGGTAGTCCAAAAGAAATAATTAATAATAATAAGGGATATACAGCCAAATATCTTTCAAAAGAATTTCACTAATGAGAAGTTTTTTAAACTTATTGATATTGATGATGTTAATTTCTCCAATTAACAGTTTTTGTCAAAATACTAATTCATATAATATAGACGTAATACTAAGCCCTGAAGATAAAACACTTATTATAAATCAAGTTATGAAGTTTAAGAATACTTCTAATATTTCAATAAAAGAAATAGTTCTTGAAGATTGGGCTAACTCATATGTTAATAACAGAACCCGTCTTGCTAAAAGAATTTCAGATGAGTACTCTAGGAGTTTCACTTTTGCCAAAAAAAAACAAAGAGGATCAACGCTTATTAAAAGTATTGCCTCTGATAATATTGAATCTTGGAGTGTATCTAAGAAAACATCTGATATAATTAACGTTTATCTTAAAAAAGAATTAAAAAGGGGAGAATCAATTGAAATTGAAATTAATTATATAGTAAAATTACCCGATTCAAAATTTACAGGATATGGTTTTGATAATAATAATAATTTCTATTTAAAAAACTGGCTTATAGTTTTCTCTAATATCTCAAAGCTCAACTGGAGTAGTCAAAGTAATTTAAATCTTAACGACCAATCTTTAAAGAAATCTAGCTATAAATTAAAAATGTCTTTTGATAAGAGTTATAATTTATTTACAAATCTTAGTGTAAATAAAACAGAAATTTTAATTGACAAAAAGAATGTTTACCTATCGGGTTATGATATAAATAATGTTAAAATTGATTTGTTAATTGATAAAACTTATACAAATTTTCAAAATTTTAATAATGAAATTGAAACTGATATATTTAAGACATCTTCCTTAGAAGAGGCTGAAATAAAAATTAAAAGAGTAAATAATTTCATAAAGGATTACTTCAATGATAAGTCAGACCTCAAACTTCTCGTGCCCCAAAGTGATTACGATTCAAATCCCTTTTATGGACTTAATCAATTACCAAGCTTTATAAGTCCATTCTCAGATGAGTTTTTAGAAGAAATAGTTTTTTTAAAATCTTTTATAGTTAATTATTTAAATCAAAAACTTAATTTAAATAGAAGAGAATCTCACTGGATATATACTGGATTAGAAATTTTTATTATAAATAAATATATAAATGATTATTACCCTAAAGTAAGATTTATTGGTAAACTCTCAGGAATTAGTTTTTTGAAAAATTATGAGATTTCAAAAATGAATTTCAATGATTTATTTTTAAATTATTCGGAATATGTTCAAAGATTAAATCTTCACCAATCAGATGATCAGTCAAGTGAATATTTAACTAGGATAAATCACGATATAGCATCTCCATATCATTCAGGAGTTGGCTTAATTTACATAGAGAATCTTATTGGAGAAAAAGATTTTAAGAATTTAATAGAAAAAATTAACACAATATACTCAAGAGAAGAGTTGAATAATCTCTTTTTAAGTTATAATGACAAAGACCTAAGTTGGTTCATAGAAGATTATATTGGTAATAGGCAATCTTTAGATCTAAGACTTAGAAAAATTAATGCAAATGAAATCAAAGTTGAAGAGAAAAATGATATTTCTATACCCTACTCTATTGGTTATTTAAAAAATGACACACTAATTCAAAATATTGATTTTGATGAGTATACGAAAATTAAAATTCCAAATTTTGATTTTGACTATATCATTATTAATCCCAAAGTATCTCTGCCTGAATTAAAAAAGAGTAATAATTGGATGTATAATAAATCTAATTTGAACTTAAAACCTTTAAAACTTAAGTTTATAGGTGATCTTGAAAACCCTAGATTTAAAACGCTGTATTTAAGACCTGAGGTAACATACAACCTATATGATGGTATTTCACCAGGCTTTAATCTTTTAAATAAAGGATTAAAAAATAAACCCTTTAATTATGAATTATTTACCCAATATGCATCAAAAGAAGAAACTTTAGTAGGCTCATTAAATTTAAGATATCAGTTAAATAGTGAACTTAAAGATAACTTTTCAACAATATTTAATTTATCCTACACATCAAATCATTATAAAGAAAATTTAAGGTATCAAGTTTTTTCTCCCTCAGTAAGAATAAACTTTAGAGACAACAAGAATTTGAGGTCAAAAGTCAAAAAATCATTATCATTATCTCTCTTTAGCGTAAACAAGGATACTAATATTCAAAACAATAATTTATTAGATAAATACTCTATATATAATTTGGGTTATTATTATTCTGATATAGGAATTATTAAATATCTGAAAAGTTCTGTTAATACTGAGTTTTCTAATAATTTTGGAAAAATTAATCTTGTTTTTGACTTTAGAAGACTTCTAAAAAGCAATAGACAGCTTCAAGCTAGGATATATCTAGGTAAATTTTTCTGGAATAATGATCAGTTTGATAATTTTAATTATAATCTAGGAAGATCTGGCGGGTATCTATTTTTGAATAACTATCTAGGAAGATCTGAAAGCACAGGTTTATTGAGTCAGCAGTTTATAATGGCTGGAGGAGGGTTTAAATCATTTTTTAAAGACCCCACTACAAATAATTTTATGCTTGCATCTAATTTAAATATAGGGATTTGGAAATGGATAGAAGGCTATCTTGATATGGGTATGCTTAAAGATACTAATGAAGATTTTAGATATTTTTATGGAACTGGATTAAGACTAAACCTTCTTCCAGATTTTTTTGAACTTTACTTTCCTATAAGTTCAAGTAATGGATTTGAACTAAATGATTACAGATATAAGAATAAAATAAGGTTTATAGTTTCCTACAACCTTGAATCACTGGGTAAACTTTTCTCAAGAAGGTGGCTATAATAAAGTTCATTTAATTATTTGTAAATTTGCAATCCCTATGAGTATATCTAGTTCTACAAAAGAGGAGATTAGCTTAAAAAAATTTAAGGAAAAAGTAATAAATGATTTCAGGACTATATCTTTAAGTCGCGAAATAAGTAATCAAGGTAGAAGAGAAGTTCTTCTTGGAAAAGGGAAGTTTGGAATTTTTGGGGATGGAAAAGAGTTACCTCAAATTGTAATGAGTCACTTCTTTAAAAAGGGAGACTATAGATCAGGTTATTATAGAGATCAAACAATATTAATATCGCAAGATTTACTTTCAGCTAGAGAAATATTTGCTGCATTATATGGACATCCTGACAAAGTATACGAGAGAATGTCAGGTGGTAGACAAATGTCTGGTCACTTTTTAACTAATACTATAGACGATGAAGGTAAGTGGGTTGACCAAACAAAGAAAAAAAATCATATTTCAGATATATCTCCTACAGCTAGTCAAATGTCTAGACTTGTTGGATTAGGTTTAGCTTCAAAAATTTATAGAAATAATAGAGTTAATAACTCTGAGAAATTTTCAAACAATGGTAATGAGATAGTATGGGGAACAATTGGAAATGCCAGTACAAGTGAAGGTGTCTTTTTCGAAGCAGTTAATGCATGTGGAGTTCTTCAAATTCCAGCTATTATTAGTGTCTGGGATGATGACTATGGAATATCTGTTCATAATAAAGATCATACAACTAAAGAAAGTATATCTAAGGCTCTCTCAGGTTTTAAAGTAACATCTGATTCATCAGGAATTGAAATACTTGAAGTTAAGGGTTGGGATTATCAATCATTGATAAAAACATATTCATATGCTGAAAAAATAGCAAGAGATCATCATATTCCCGTAATAATTCATGTTACTGAATTAACTCAACCACTTGGTCATTCTACATCAGGGTCTCATGAAAGATACAAAACAGAGGAAAGACTTAAATGGGAGTCTGATAACGATTGTAATAAGAAATTTGAAGAATGGATTATCAAAAATAAAATAGCTTCAAGTAAGAAGCTGGAAAATATAAAAAAAGAGATTTCAAATTATGTTAAAGAAGAAAAAAAATTAGCATGGGAATTTTATCAAAGACCTATAAAAGATGCTAAATCTGATTTAATTGAAACAATAAATACTTTAGATATCCCAATAAAAAGTGATGATCTTAATGAAATGTTTAATAAAATCGACGATTCTAATTTCTCTGAAATTATTAAAATCTGTCGAAACATATTATATAAACTAGAACCGGGAGATTCAAAAGAAAGAAGAGATTTAATTGATTGGAAGAATAAGTATATTAATATTCTATCAGAAAAATACTCAACGGATCTATATTCTTTAGATTTAGATACTCTAAAAGATCTAGATAGAACAAATCCACAATACTCTGATGATAAACAAATGGTTGACGGAAGGATAATCATTAGAGATAATTTTGATAAACTTCTTGAGAATAATAATAAAATTTTCATTTTTGGAGAAGATGTTGGAATGATTGGAGATGTAAATCAAGGACTAGAAGGTTTACAAATTAAGTATGGTAAAAATAGAGTTTTTGATACTGGAATAAGAGAATCAACTATAGTTGGGCAAGGTATAGGTATGTCGATGAGAGGTCTAAGACCTATTGCTGAAATTCAATATTTAGACTATGTACTATATGCATTACAAATTCTAAGTGATGATTTAGCTACATTAACTTATAGAACTCACAGTGGTCAAAAAGCTCCATTAATTATAAGAACTAGAGGACATAGGCTTGAGGGTATTTGGCATTCTGGATCACCACTTGGTGGTATGCTTAGTTTTTTAAGAGGTTTATTTATACTTACTCCAAGGAATATGACTCAAGCAGCAGGTTTTTATAATTCTTTACTAGAAATTGACCAGCCAGCAGTTGTGATAGAGCCCCTGAATGGTTATAGAACAAAGGAACAGCTTCCATTAAATTATGGTGAATTTAAAACTCCAATTGGAGAAATTGAAATTCTTAAAGAGGGAAAAGATATTACCTTGGTATCATATGGATCAACTCTAAACATAGTTAATGAAGTAGCATTAGAAATCAAAAAATATAACATAGACTGTGAAGTAATTGATGTTCAAAGTTTAATTCCTTTTGATTTATCTAAAAATATTTCTAAAAGTGTTATTAAAACTAATAGATTGATGATAATTGATGAAGATGTTCCAGGTGGTGGATCTAGTTTTATTTTACAAGAACTCTTAAATAATCAAGATATCTATGAACACTTAGATAGTAAGCCTTGTTTACTAACAGCTAAGGATCATAGACCACCTTATGGATCTGACGGAGATTACATAAGTAAACCTTCCTTTGAAGATATTTTTGAAGAGATTTACACTGTTATGAATGAAGTAAATCCAGGTAAATTCAAAAAGTTAATTTGATTTAAATATTTTATAAATCAATTCATTAAGAATACCTAGATGGTCAGTATTATCAAACTCAACTCCTTTAGATCTTTTATCAGCTTCGAGAAGATATCCAAAAATTCTTGATATTCGTTTCATAGAAAAAACACCTGAAGCCTCTCTGTATTCATTAATAAAATAAGGATTTATCCCCAACAACTTAGGAGCTTCATTTTTATTTTCCAAAGAATGATAAATAAATAATTTATTAAAGAAGGAATAAACAGTTCCAATAATTAGTGGTAAAGGATATTTTTTTGTGTTTTTTGACATGTATGATACTAGTTCAAGAGATTTATCGTAATTATTTTTTCCAATTACTTTAGTTAACTCAAAAAAGTTATATTCTTTGCTAAAACCAATTATATTTTCAACATCCTCTGGGTTTATAATCACATCTTTACTTGAATTTAATTTAAGTTTTTCAAGTTCATTATCTATTTGTGAAAGATCATTACCTGTAAAATCAGCAATAATTTTAATTGACTTAGGATGTAGTTGAAGAGACTTATAATTACATTGACTTTCTATCCAACCATATATTTGGTTTTCATATATTTTTTTGGATTCAAAAACAGAACCATGCTTTAATGAAGATTTATATATTTTTTTTCTTTTGTCAACAGTATTATTGAAAGATAATACTAGAATTGTTTTAGAATTGATATTCTCAATGTATGATATTATGTTTTTGAAATCAGAAGATAAATTTTTTGAGTCTTTAACTATAAGTAAATTAAAGTCTCCACTTAAAGGAAATCTTTTGACAAAATCTATCACCTCACTTTCCTGAGTTTCATCTGTTTTTTTACCATATATTTTTTTTAAATCAAAATCAGCAGAGGTCTCATTTATAACTGAATCAGTAATATTTTTTATAATATTATCATTGAAAAAATTTTCTTCACCATGAATTAAATAAACGGGTGATAATTTTCCATTATTTATATCATTAATTAATTTATTATATTCTGTCATTATTTACTTGATGAAAAAACTTAATCTACCATTATTCGAGTTTAAAATTAAAAAAGAAAAAATGAATAATATCATTTTTGATGAAATAAGAAAAAAGTGGATAATTTTAACACCTGAGGAATGGATTAGACAGAATTTCATTAAATATATTATTTCAAAAAATTATCCAGCATCTCATATAAATTGTGAGAAAGTATTCTATATTAACAAGGTTCAAAAAAGATATGACATAGTAGTATATGATTCATCTGGAAAAGTTGAAATATTAGTTGAGTGCAAGTCATCAGACATTAAAATTAATAAAGATCACTTTGATCAAGTAATGAGATACAATATTGAATTAAAAAGTAAAAGAATCATTCTTACCAATGGAGTTGAAAACTATTATTTTAAATTCGACTCAATAACTAAAGAATATACTCAAGAAAAAGATCTAATTAATTATTCGAAATGAAAATTGGAATTGTTATAATAAACTGGAATGGTTTAAATCTTTTAAAAAAATATTTAAGACCAATTATAGAAAACTCTTTGAACTCTAAAGTTTATGTAATTGATAATAATTCATCGGATGAATCATTATTATACTTGAGTGAAAATTTTAAAGAAGTAGAGATAATTTCATTAGATAAAAATTATGGTTTTGCAGAAGGGTATAATTTAGGATTAAAGAAAGTTGAGGAGGAGTATGTTTGCATAATAAACAATGATATTCTAGTAACTAAAGATTGGTTGAGTCCAATTCGAGAAAAATTTAAAAAATACCCCTCATCAATTATTCAACCTAATATATTAGATATAAATAATAGTGAATTTTTTGAATATGCAGGAGCTTCTGGAGGTTTTATTGATAAGTATGGCTATCCATTTTGTCGGGGAAGAATATTTAATACAATAGAAAAAAATGACGGCCAATACTCAGATTCTAAAATCTTTTGGGCATCAGGTGCATGTTTTTTTATTTCTAAAAAGATTTTTTATGAGATTGGAGGGTTTGATAAAAGATTTTTTGCTCATATGGAAGAAATTGATTTATGTTGGAGAGCATTTAATTTAGGTTTTAGTTGTTATTCCATTACATCATCTAAAGTTTTTCATGTTGGAGCAGCAACAATTAAGAAAAATTCTAAAAAAACATACCTAAATTACAGAAACTCATTAATAATGATGACAAAAAACCTTCCTTTAAAACATCTTTTATCTACTTTATTTTTAAGATTAGTTTTAGATATAGTTTCTTCAGTTAAACTACTAATTCAAGGGGAAGTTTCTCATTTTATAGCAGTATATAAAGCACATATTAATTATTTCTATAAACTTAAATCTATTTTAAGAGAAAGAAATAATTCTAGTAAAAAGGCTAATTATTTTAAAATCAATAGTATAGTTTATAAATACTTTATTTTAGGGAGGAAAAAATTCTTTCAACTCTAATACAATAATTTACTTTAAAAATATTAAGTTTGTAGCTGACTAATTAATAACAAACTATTTTTGAAATGAAAAAAAATATAATAATTGTAGGTGTTGTAGGTTTACTTTTATCGTCTTGTGTTTCTCAAAAGAAATACTCTGACCTAGAAAGTCTTCAACAAAACACAAAAGAACTTTTAGATAGCGCGACTGCTAAACTTGGTGCAACAGAAACTCAACTTTCTGCTTCATCTGAAAGATTATCTGCATTATCTGAGCAAAATAAGTTTTTAAGAGCTAATAATCAGGACTTGATTAACAACATTGGTAATCTAACTACCCTTACACAAAAAGGAGCAGAAAACCTTGAAAGATCTCTTGAAAGCATTAAAGAAAAAGACCTTGTAATTACTAGAATGCAAGATGCAGTTACTAGAAGAGATTCTGTAACTCTAGCACTTGTTCAAAGTTTCAAGAGTTCTTTAGGAACACTAAGTGATGATGATATTGAAATTAACGTTGAAAAAGGTGTTGTTTATGTATCTATCTCAGATAAATTACTATTTAACAGTGGTAGTTTTACTGTTACAACAAGAGCAAGAAATGTTTTAGAAAAAATTGCTAAAGTTATTAGCGATAAGCCAGATCTTGAGTTTATGGTAGAAGGTCATACTGACAATTTACTCATAGATCAAGCAAAAGCTTCTGAAACTATTCCTGGAATTCTTGATAACTGGGATTTATCTGTTAAAAGAGCTACATCGGTAGTAAGAATTCTTCAGAATGACTATGGAGTTGATCCAACTAAATTAGTTGCTGCAGGAAGAAGCTTCCATATGCCAATTGCTGACAATGATTCAAGTGTAACTAGAGCAAGAAATAGAAGAACAAGAATTATAGTACTTCCTAAATTAGACCAGTTTGCTAATTTGATTGAAGAAGGGATGTCTATGAATGTTCCTGCAACTGGACCTAGCAATACTATTAACTCAGAAAACAAACCTGACTAAATATAATATTGATTAGTTAAAAAGAATAGCATGACTTCGGTCATGCTTTTTTTTTATATTTTATTTAATTTTGCAAACCTAAGTAGTAAGTTTTTTTCCCCAAACTTCTTAAAGTTAACAGTAGCTTTTGAATCATTACCATTACCTTCAATTCTAACTACTTGACCTAAACCAAATTTTTCATGACTAACATTATCTCCAGCGGAAATATTTATTTTAACTTTATAATCAATAGATGGTTTTTTAGATAACCTCTTCAAATTAGGCTTATTATTATAAATAATATTTTTTTTAGGATAATCTGAAATTGATGGTTTAAAGTTATTAGGCTTTATGATTTTAATAAACTCTTTATCAATTTCATTTAAAAACCTACTTTCTTCACAATATATCAACTTACCCCACCTGTATCTTGAATTAGCATATGATAAATACAGGTTTTCTTTTGCTCTAGTAATTCCAACATAAAACAATCTTCTCTCTTCTTCAAGTTCAGATCTAGTGTTATAGCTAAGTGCTGAGGGGAATAGATCTTCTTCTAAACCAACTATAAAAACATGTTTAAACTCTAAACCTTTGGATAAATGAAGAGTCATCAATGATACTTTATCCTCATCAGGGTTATTAAGATCAAAATCAGTTGATAATGAAACAGTTGATAAAAATTCTGACAAGCTATCATTGGAATCAACAATTTCTTTTTGATCCTCTATGAAATCTCTTATACCATTCATTAATTCTTGAACATTTTCAATTCTTGAAATACCTTCAGGAGATTCATCTTTTTTTAATTCCTCAATAATTCTTACTTTATTAATTAGCTCTTTTGTAAGATCGAAAGCATTTAGTTTTTGATTTTCAATTTTTAGAACATCTATTAATTCAATAAAATTTTGAAGTTTTATGGAAACTGATCCTGAAAAACCTATTGAAAGCTCCTTATGTTTTTTAATAGTATCATAAAGAGTTAAATTATGTTTTTGAGCAGCTATAATTATTTTATTAATAGTTACCTGACCAATTCCTCTAGCTGGATAGTTTATAACCCTCTTTAAACTCTCTTCATCACTACTATTGATGATAACCCTTAAATAAGCTAAAACATCTTTAATTTCTTTTCTGTTGTAAAACGATACACCTCCAAAAATTTGATAAGGAATTTTATTTAATCTCAGAGAATCTTCAATTGGTCTTGATTGAGCATTTGTTCTGTAGAGAATTGCTATATCAGAAAAACTAGTGTTATTGAGAGAAGTGATTTTTTGACACAAGCCCCTAGCCTCTCCAGTGTCTGATTGATTAGATCTAATTTCAATTCTATCACCAAAATCATTGTCTGTCCAAACTTCCTTATCAATTTTGTTTTTATTGTGATCTATTACAGAATTTGCAGCATTAACAATATTTTTTGTTGATCTGTAATTTTGTTCAAGCCTAAAAATTTCAACATTATCATAATCATTTCTAAAATTTATAATATTATTAATATTTGCTCCTCTAAATGAATAAATACTTTGAGCATCATCTCCTACAACACAAATATTCTGATATTTATCTGAAAGTGATTTAACAATTAAGTACTGAGAATTATTAGTATCTTGATACTCATCAACCAATATATATTTAAATTTCTCTTGATATTTAGCTAATACTTCTGGATGATTATTTAATAGTTCATTTGTTTTCATCAACAAGTCATCGAAGTCCATTGAATTAGATTTAATCAATCTCTCGTTGTATTCTTTATAAATATTTCCAGTTTCAGGTTTTCTTGAAAGTTTATCAGATTCAACTAATTCAGTATTGGAAAAATATCCAGTTACAGTTATAAAATTGTTTTTTAGTGATGAGATTCTATTTCTAATAGATTTAGTTCTATATAAGTCTTTATCAAGACTTTTCTCTTTAATAATAGAAGAAATGAGTCTTTCTGAATCTTGAACATCATAAATTGTAAAATCTGAGGTAAAACCTATCTTATGAGCTTCAAATCTTAAAATTTTCGCAAACACAGAATGAAATGTTCCCATCCAAATATTCTTTGATTCGCTCTCTCCAATCATTGAGGAAATTCTCAATTTCATCTCTCTTGCTGCTTTGTTTGTGAATGTCAATGCTAGTATTTCAAATGGATCTATATTATTGTTTACAAGATGGACAATTTTATAGGTCAAGACTCTTGTTTTACCTGACCCAGCTCCTGCTATTACCATAGATGGGCCATCAGTTTTAATAACTGCATTTAATTGAGCCTCGTTAAGATCTTTTAGGTAAGATTTGTTATCTTCTAACATTGTTATAAATTTAAGTAATTAATGAATTTTAATTGCCCATTAATAATTAATTAAATCAATACTTATGAAGAATTTATTATTTATATTTTTTATACTCATTTCTCAATTTTTATTTTCACAAAACATAGATAATCAAATTAATGATATTGAAGATAAATTGATTTCATGGAGACATGATTTTCATAAATACCCCGAAGTTTCAAATAGAGAATTTAGAACTTCAGAAGTTATAGCCAAACATCTTGAATCTCTTGGAATTACTGTAACAAGAAATGTTGGAGTTAATGGAGTTGTTGGAATTCTTGAAGGAAAAAATAAAGGAAAGGTAGTTGCTTTAAGAGCTGATATGGATGCACTTCCTATAACAGAAAGTAACAACTTGCCCTATCAATCTGTCAATGATGGAGTTATGCATGCTTGTGGACATGATAGTCATATGTCAATCCTAATGGGTACTGCTGAAATACTTTCAAAAAATAATGATTTTAATGGAACTGTAAAATTTGTATTTCAAGGAGCAGAAGAAGGTCCGCCTCCTGGAGAAGAAGGGGGAGCAAAAATGATGATTAAAGAGGGTGTTTTAGAAAACCCCTCAGTAGATGCAATATTTGGATTACACATAAGTTCATTATTACCTATGAATAAAGTTTATTATAAACCAAAAGGTTTTTTTGCTTCTTCATCAAGATTTACAATAAAAGTAATTGGAAGTCAGTCTCATGGAGGAACTCCATGGCTTGGTGTTGATCCAATAGTAATTAGTTCACAAATTATTAATTCAATTCAAACAATAATATCAAGAGAATCTCAGTTAACAAAGGAACCAGCAGTTATTTCATTTGGAAAAATTGAAGGAGGGAATAGGTTTAACATAATACCAAGTGAAGTAAATCTTGTTGGAACTATTCGATCTCTTGATTATGATATGAGAGATTATATTAAAGAAAGAATCAAAGAGTTAGCTGAAGGTATAGCTGAATCATATAGGGGAAAGGCTATAGTAGAGATTGAAGATGGTGCTGATATAACATATAATGATCCTGATATGATGAACCAAATGCTTCCATCACTAAAAAAATCAGCAGGTAGTGAAAATGTAGTTTTAAGTAATGCTAAAACTATAGCAGAAGATTATGCTTATTATTTGAATGAAATTCCTGGTTTTTTATTTGAATTAGGAGGTTATAATACAAATGAAACTAGAAAAGCACCTCCACATCATACTCCAGATTTTTTCATTGATGATAGTTCAATGTTACTAGGTGTTAGGGTTATGACTAATTTAGCATTAGATTTTTTAGATAGTGAATAGTGATATATTAAATCAATCAATTGAATTTATAAAAGGTATAGGTCCTACAAGATCAAAGTTACTTAGTGAAGAGTTAAACCTTAAAACTATTAAAGATCTAATTGACTTTTATCCATACAGATATATAGATAGGTCAAGATTTTTTAAAATAAATGAACTTCCAAGAAATCAATCTGAAGTTCAAATTATTGGTAAAATAAAATCTATTAAACGAACTAAAGTAAGGTTTAGAGACAGATTAAATTGTGAATTCTATGATTCAACTGGAAAAGTAGATTTAATATGGTATAGAGGATTTAATTGGGTTGAGGAATCATTAAAAACTAATGAAGAATATGTTATATATGGAAAGCTTAGTTGGTACGGAAGTAATCCATCAATTGCTCATCCTGAAATTAAAACAAAATCAAGTTTTAACAGGAATATACCAAGAAGACTTCATGGAATTTACTCTTCAACAGAAAAACTTGTAAATGAAGGGGTAACTCAAAAATATTTTGTTAAAATCATTTATAATCTATTAAATAGTCTGCAAAATCAAATTAAAGAAAATCTATCCTTAACAATTTTAAATGAATATAACCTTATTAACAGATATAAGGCTATCGTAAATATTCACTTACCCGAGTCTCAAGAATTACTTTCACAGTCAACTAAAAGATTAAAATTTGAAGAATTATTTTTTAATCAATTAGGTTTCCAACTTACAAAAAATGAAAGAGTCAAAAAATTGAATGGTTTTAAATTTGAAAAAGTTGGTGATAATTTAAATCAGTTTTATAAAGAAAACCTTCCATTTGAACTTACCGGTGATCAAAAAAAAGTTATTAAAGAGATCAGAAATGATTTTAGAGATGGCAAACAAATGAATAGACTTCTTCAGGGAGATGTAGGGTCAGGAAAAACCATAGTTTCATTAATGATTATGCTGATTGCAATAGATAACAATTTTCAATCTTGTATTCTTGCTCCAACTGAAATACTTGCAAATCAACACTTCAAGTCAATTAAGGAGCTCCTGTCTAATTTAGATATTAAAATAGACATATTAACTGGTTCAGTTAAAGCTAAAGACAGAAAAGCAATTCATGAAGATTTATTGTCAGGTAAAACAAATATTTTAGTTGGAACTCATGCAATACTTGAAGATATAGTTCAATTTAAAAATCTTGGTTTAAGTATTGTGGATGAACAACATAGATTTGGTGTAGCACAAAGAGCTAAATTATGGAAAAAAAATACACCTCCCCCACATGTTCTAGTAATGACAGCAACACCAATTCCTAGAACATTGGCTATGAGTCTTTATGGAGATCTAGATATATCTTCAATAAAAGAATTACCTCCTGGAAGAATTACTACAAAAACTGTTCATAAATATGATAAAAATAGATTAAGTGTTTTTAAATTTTTAAGAGAGCAGATAGAAAAAGGAAGGCAAATCTATTTAGTTTATCCATTAATTAATGAATCGGAAAAACTTGATTATAAAGATCTTATGGATGGGTATGAAAGTATTGTTAGAGAATTTCCAAGGCCCAATTTTCAAGTAAGTATAGTTCATGGAAAAATGAGCTCAAAAGATAAAGATTATGAAATGGGAAGATTTATTAATAAAGAAACTCAAATCTTAGTGTCTACAACTGTTATAGAAGTTGGCGTAAATGTTCCTAATGCGTCAGTTATGGTTATAGAAAGTGCGGAAAGATTTGGACTGTCTCAATTGCACCAGTTAAGAGGAAGAGTGGGAAGAGGAAATGAAGAGAGTTACTGTATTTTAATGACAAAAGATAAACTATCTGAAGATTCTAAAATAAGAGTTGACACTATGGTTAAAATCAGTGATGGTTTTAAATTAGCTGAAGTAGATTTAAAATTAAGAGGCCCAGGAGATATGATGGGTACTAAACAAAGTGGAGTACTTAAGTTTAAACTGGCAGATATTATTTATGATACTGAACTATTAAATAATGCACGTAAGTGTGCTTATAAGTTATTAGAATCTGATCCAAGACTATCAAAAAAAGAAAATTATCCTATTAGATATGAAATTTCATCATCTTCAAATTCAAAAAATTTATGGAGATATATTAGTTGATTAAGTATATTTGTTAATTAAAGAAATTCTGTGAAAATATCAATTAATTGGCTTAAAGATTATGTGGAGACCAATTCCCAACCTGAAGAAATATCTGAGATATTAACTAACCTAGGACTTGAGGTTGAAAAACTTTCACTTTTTGAATCTGTAAAAGGCGGACTTAATGGTGTTGTTGCTGGTAAGGTTTTACAATGTGAAAAACATCCTGATGCAGATAGATTAAAAGTTACTTCTATTGATCTAGGTGATAACGAAATTTCTGAAATTGTTTGTGGTGCTCCTAATATCGAAAAAGGACAAATTGTTCCTGTTGCTAAGGTTGGTTCTAAAATATATACAACTGAGGGTACTGAAATTAAAATTAAAAAATCAAAGATAAGAGGGATTGTTAGTAATGGAATGGTATGTGCTGAAGATGAAATTGGTTTAGGTCAATCTCATGATGGAATTATGATCCTTGATAATGATATTAAACCTGGAACTCCTATAAGTGAGGTATTTAATCTTGAAAACGATAATATACTAGAAATTGGTTTAACTCCCAATAGATCTGATGCAATGTCGCATTATGGAGTTGCAAGAGATCTAAAAGCTTTTTATGATTTTAAATCTATAAAAAGTAAAATTGTTTTACCTAGCGTCAATAGTTTTGAGTCAGTAAAGCTAGATGAAAACTTTAAAATCAATATTGAAGACACTGTAAAATGTCCTTTCTATTCAGGATTAATTATTAAAAATATTAAAGTTGGTCATTCTTCAAAAGAATTACAAAATAAATTAAAATCTATTGGGTTAAAACCAATTAATAACGTTGTCGATATAACAAATTTTGTAATGCATGAAATTGGACAACCACTTCATGCCTTTGATTTAGATAAAATAGAAAATATAAGTGTAAAATCTTTAAAATCAGGCACTAAATTTAAAACTCTAGATGAAAATATAATTGAATTAGATAAAGAAGATTTGATGATTTGCTCGTCTAACAAACCTCTTTGTTTAGGGGGAGTATATGGTGGATATGAATCAGGAGTATCTGATTCAACAACAAACTTATTTTTAGAATCTGCAATATTTGATCCTGTAACAATTAGAAAATCATCTAAAAGACATCAGCTATTTACTGATGCTTCTTACAGGTATGAAAGAGGAGTTGATCCCGAAAAAGTCTTATATGCTTTAAAAAGAGCTGCAATTTTAATAAAAGAGAATAATCCAAAATCATCTTCATCAGATATAATAGTTGAGGATAATCTAAAATTAGAAACTAAGGATATATATTTAAGATATAATAAAATAGATAGTGTTACTGGTCAGAAGATTGATAAAGATGTAATAACTCAGATTCTAAGTTCATTAGACTTTGAAATTAAAAATCACACTGAAGAAGGTTTAAATATAGTAGCACCAAACTATAGATGTGATGTTTACAGAGAAATAGATGTAATCGAAGAGATTCTTCGTGTTTATGGATTCAATAATATCCCTGTAAATTCAAAGATATCAATGTCTATGCCAGAGATTGGAAAAAACAAGATTAACAAGATTGAGTCTATTATAAGTAATAACCTTATTGGAATTGGATTTAATGAGATAATAAATAATTCTATTTGCTCTCCTGGTACTAACGAAAAATTTAAAAAAGAACCTGTAAAACTTATTAACCCACAAGGAATTGAGCTTTCTAATCTAAGAAATTCATTGATTCCTAATGCCTTAGAAAGTATTAAACATAATTATAATAGACAAAACAGAAGTCTTAAGTTATTTGAAATTGGAAATATATACTTTTTAGAAGATGAAAATTATATTGAAAATAAAAGATTAAATATTGCAGTTACTGGTGAAATATTTAAAGAAAACTGGATTTCTAAATATTCAAAAAACAATTTTTATTATATAAAGGGAGTTGCTGAAAATCTTCTAAGACAATTAAATATATCTAATATTAGATATGAGATTAATAACGATGATTTATTTGAATATAGACTAAATATCTATTCCAATAAAAAAATTATAGGTTTTCTAGGTGAATTAAATTCTGATTATACTCAAGAATTTTCACTTGAACAAAAAATTCATATGCTAAACATTGATCTTGATAATATAAAGATGAGATCTTTAAATATTAAACATCAAGAATTATCAAAATTCCCATCATCAAGAAGAGATTTATCAATGCTATTGAATGATGAGATTAGCTTTGATGCTATAAAAGAATTAGCTTTTAAGCTCGAAAATAAAATATTAATAGATGTTAATCTGTTTGATGAGTATAAAGGGAAAAATATAGAGGACAAGAAAAAATCTTTTGCTGTTAGTTTTATATTTAATGATTCTAAAAAGACCTTAACTGATAAAGTAATTGATAAAATAATGATGAACTTGACAGATAAATACAAAACAGAACTTGGAGCTGTAATAAGAGATAAATAAACTACTCGTAAAGTTTTTCCCTCAAGGATAAAATCTTTTCATTCACAATATATTCATTAAAAGGTAAGTAGCTATCAATCACTCCATTAGGTGTAATCTCAATAATTCTATTTGCAACAGATTGAGCAAAAGCTCTATCATTTGTACTTAAAAGAACAGTTCCTTTAAAGTTTATAAGTGAATTATTAAAAGCTGTTATAGATTCAAGATCAAGATGATTGGTAGGCTCATCAATAAGTAAAACATTAGGTTTCCCCATCATAATTTTAGATAGCATACACCTTACTTTTTCTCCACCAGATAAAACAGTGCAGGATTTGAGAGCTTCATCTCCTCCAAACAGCATTCTGCCAAGAAAACTTCTTATAAACAATTCTTCTCTTTCTTCATCATTATTTGACCACTGTCTTAACCAGTCAACTAATGAAATATTTTTATCAAAATGAGAATGATTATCCATCGGTAGATAACCAAAAGATGTAGTAACACCCCAATTAAATGAACCAGATGATTGATCAAGACTTCCAGATATACAATCATAAAACAAGTTAATTGACCTGGAATTCTTTGAGACAATAAGAACCTTTTCACCTTTATTTAAGTTGAAGCTAATGTCTTTGAAATATGTTTCTCCATCTTTTTCGTAGGACAAAGACTTAAGCTCTAAAATTTGATCGCCTGCTTCTCTATCTTGATCAAATATAATTGCAGGATACCTTCTACTAGAAGGCTTAATCTCTTCAATATTTAGTTTTTGAATCATCTTTTTTCTTGCTGTAGCTTGCTTTGACTTGGCAACATTAGCAGAAAATCGAGAAATAAATTCTTGTAATTCTTTTTTCTTATCCTCTGATTTTTTATTCTGTTGCAATTTTTGTCGAGCGGCTAACTCACTAGATTGTTGCCAGAAAGAATAATTACCTGAAAAATGATTTATTTTGCTAAAATCAATATCAGAAGTATGAGTACATACAGAATCTAAAAAAAATCTATCATGAGAAACTACAATAACAGTATTTTCAAAATCATTAATAAAATTAGTAAGCCATTCAACTGTACTATAGTCAAGATCATTTGTAGGCTCATCCATAATTAAGACGTCAGGATTTCCAAAAAGACATTGAGCTAAAAGAACTTTAACTTTAATTTTTTGATCAATGTCACTCATTTTACTTTGGTGAATATCCTCGCTTATTCCTAGGCTAGAAAGCAAAAAGGCAGCATCAGCATCTGCATTCCAACCATTCATTTCCTCAAACGATGCTTGAAGCTCACCTACTCTATCTGCATCTTTATCAGAAAAGTCTTCTTTTGCATAAATAGAATCAATCTCACTCTTCAAATCAAATAGTTTTTGATTTCCAAGAATTATAGTTTCAATTACAGTATTGTCATCGTAACTATTATGATTTTGTTCAAGAACAGAAAGTCTCTTACCTGGTTCTAGAAAAACTGACCCAGTATTTGGTTCTAAATCTTTAGATAAAATTTTTAGAAATGTAGATTTACCAGCACCATTAGCACCTATAATCCCATAACAGTTTCCAGGAGAAAAAGTTATATTTACCTCATCAAAGAGGATTCTTTTACCAAATTGCAACGATAAATTAGAAACAGATAACATAAATATGCGCAAAAATAACAAGTTGAAATTTCTAAAACTAATTATACTTGCTATAATTTTATTTTTTTCAAACTCGTGCAAAAATGAGAATTTAAGAGATGATTTTTTCTTAGGAGGTGAGATTATTAATCCTTCTTCCAACTATGTAAATTTCTATTATAATAATATTAAGATTGATTCAATTGAACTTGATTCTGAAAATAAATTCTTTAAAAAACTTGAGAATATTCAACCTGGAATATACAGAATAGAACATATTCCAGAGAATCAATATGTAATTGTAGAAAACGGAGATAGTTTATGGATAAGAGTTAATGTAGAGGACTTTAAAGAGTCATTAACGTTTAGTGGAAAAGGATCATCAAAAAATAACTTTTTGGTTGACATGTCTAATCTAAATGATTATGAGAATGCCTTTCTTTCTAAAATATATAATGAAGAAAGTAAAATCTATAAAAAAGCTATTGATTCACTTATAGAGGAAAAGAATATTATATGGAATCTTTTTAATAATAGTGTAAATCAAAAAATTCTTTCTCAAAATATCACTAAAGCTTCAATAAAATATAATTATTATAATAAACTAGAAAGATATGCACTTCTGAGAGGCAAAGATTGGACTGCTGAAGAAAGAGAAGAGTATTTTAGCTATAGAGACGAAGTTAACCTAAACAATTCAGAGCTTTCTCTTTTTGAGCCTTATGTAACATATTTAATGAATTATTTTAATGAAAAAACATTAGATAGTGGACAAGTATATTTTTATGAAAAAAATAATACCGATTTTAATATAAAAAAATTGTTGATTATTGACTCTCAAATAAATGAACCTTATTTAAAAAACAATCTAGCTAGAGCAACAGCAATTGAAGAAATTTTAAATTTTAAAAACAATGATTATCATAAAGATTTCATTGATTACTTTACCTATGTCAATACTTCTGAAAGATATTTAGATGAAATCTTACAATTGTATACAGATATAGAAAAAATGAAAAAGGGGAACACATTGCCAGATGTAGAAATTCTTGATTTTAATGGACAGAAGATTTCAAGTAAAAATGAGTTTAAAGGAGATAAAACATTTATCTATTTTTGGTCACAAACTCAAATGAATCATTACAGGAGAACAATAAAAAGAATTGAGGAATTAAAAGAAGAATTTCCAAAATATAGATTTGTTGGTATTTGTATTCAACCATACACAGATATGGTTAGTCAAGCTCAGAACATATTAAACCTTGATTTATCAAATCAATTTTCTTTTAATGATTTTGAGACTTCAAGCAAAGACTGGGTATTAACTTTCCTAAACAAAACTATTATCGTAGATGAAAAAGTTAAAATAATAGATGGTTTTAGCAACCTATTTACTAATGAGATTGAGGAAATTTTAAGTTCTAATTAATTTCCTTTTTTATAATCACTAAGAAATTTTTCTAAACCAGAATCAGTCAAAGGATGTTTTAATAATCCTTTAATTGATGACAAGGGACTTGTTATAACATCAGCTCCAATCTTAGCACAATCAATTATATGCATGGTATGTCTAATAGATGCCGCTAAAATTTCTGTATCATATGCATAGTTGTCATAAATATCTCTTATATCAGATATTAGATCTAATCCATCAGTTGAGATATCATCAAGTCTTCCTATAAATGGTGAAACATATGTGGCTCCAGCTTTAGCAGCTAAAAGCGCTTGACCTGAAGAAAAAACTAAGGTACAGTTAGTTTTAAGTCCTTTATCAGTAAAATATCTAATTGCTTTAACCCCATCCTCGATCATAGGTACTTTAATAACTATTTGGTCATGAAGTGATGCAAGTGCTTCACCTTCTCTTATAATTCCATCATAATCAACAGAAATAACTTCAGCAGAAACATCACCATCAACAATTTCACAAATCTTTAGATAATGATCAATTATATTTTTTTCTCCAGTTATCCCCTCTTTAGCCATAAGTGAAGGGTTAGTTGTTACTCCATCTAGAATACCAAGGTCTTGAGCCTCTTTAATTTGACCTAAATTTGCAGTGTCTATAAAAAATTTCATATGTTTTTATTTGTAAAGTTTCATTATTATTTTTTGAAATAGTTTATCAGGAAATAAACTTTTCAAAGTTATTTTTTTCTCAAGAAATCCGCCCACAAGGTAATTAATTTTAGGATTCTTTTGATTGATAATTTTTAATACTAATTCAGCTACTTCTATAGGATCTCTACCATGCTCCATTTTACTGTTAACACTATTTATAACTCTGCTGTACTCATTATAATAAGGTGATTTAGAATCTTCAATTGAGTCTACTCTATTACTCAAGATTTCTGTCTTATAGTCCCCAGGTGCAACATTAACAACATCTATATTAAAATTCTTGAGCTCAATATTTAAACTTTCAGCTATTATATTAAATGAAGCCTTAGATGCACAATATGCTCCCCAGAATGGTAAACCAAGGTATCCAGCGATAGAAGTTACATTAATAATTAATCCCGATTTATTTAACCTCATTTGAGGTAGTATGTTTTGAATCATATTTATATGACTAAAGAAATTTGTATCAAAAACATTTTTTATATCAGACATTTTAGCTGATTCTAGAGGACCCGTAATATTGATTCCTGCATTATTAATTAGTATATCTATTTTTCCATGAGTTTCAATAATCTTAGAAATTAAATTTTTAGACATTTGATAGTTGTTAATATCAAGGTTCATTGTCTTAAAATCAGATTTTACAGAGTCTGCATTTCTTGAAGTACCAATAACAATATGACCAGAGGAGTGAAGTTTTTCAGCAATTGATTTACCAAAGCCAGAAGATGTTCCTGTAATTAAAATTACCTTACTCATTATTTATTAAATATATTAGTAATAAATTTAATTCATGAAACATACTATTGTTTTTTTAAGTTTTTTATCAGTATTAAACTGTAATTCTGATGATACCGGTGGATTTAAAATCCAGATTAACTCAACTAGTAGTTCAATCTCATTGGAGAGTGAAATTAACATAGATGTAAAATCATCAAATAATGATATAATTGATTCTATAAATTACTTCTTAAATGATACTAAGACTAATAAAAAAATTTTACTCAGTAATAATAAAGCTGGAGAGAACATAGCTAAAGTTGATGTTTATTCAAAAGGAAAGAAATATTCAATAAATAAAAGATTTGATATTTATTCAAATACTAAGCCTGAGTTAATGTCATACAAAATCATCAAAGAGTTCAATCATGACAAACAAGCCTACACTCAAGGACTAGAATTTTATAATAACTTTTTATTTGAAAGTACCGGGTTAAATGGAAAATCATCAATCAGAAGGACAAATTTAAGTAATGGTAAAGTACTAGATATAACAAATCTTGATTATGAATATTTTGGAGAAGGCCTAACAGTATTAGATGATAAGATATATCAATTGACTTGGAAAAATAGAATTGGATTCATATATGATTTAAACTTAAAGAAAACTGGAACCTTCAATTATGGTATCAGCAAAGAAGGTTGGGGGCTATGTAATGACGGAGAGTTCATTTATAAATCTGATGGAACGAGTAAAATATGGAAATTAAATCCAGAAACATTAGAAGAGATTGATTTTATTGATGTAATGACTGATAAATCAAGAATTAAAAATATTAATGAGTTAGAGTTTGTTGAGGGAAGAATATATGCAAACACATATCAATTTAATCGTGATGTTGTAATAATCATAAATCCATTAAATGGAATAGTTGAAAAAGTAATTGATTTCACTGGAATAAGAGATGAAGTTTTACAAACACCTGATATAGATGTGATGAATGGAATAGCATACAACAATGGAAAGTTATTTGTTACTGGTAAAAATTGGGATAAAATTTTTGAAGTAGAAGTTTATTCTAAGAAATAGAAAATAAAGGTCTATCCATCATGTATGATTCCACATTACCACCTATTTCAGTTAACATACTGTCATTATCATGATATTTAATAGATGAATCAATTGATTCAGCAACAAAGTCCATATCAGTCTCCAATAAACCTCTAGTCGTAATAGCTGGTGTTCCTATTCTAATTCCACTTGTAACAAAAGGAGATTGATCATCAAAAGGAACCATATTTTTATTAACAGTGATTTTAGATAACCCCAATACTCTTTCAGCGTCTTTACCAGTTATACTTTTATTCCTTAAGTCAATTAGTAATAAATGATTATCAGTTCCACCTGAAACAATGTTATAGCCAAGATCGGAAAGGATTTTAGATAGTTTTTTTGCATTAACTATTACTTGACTGATGTATTTTTCAAAAAGTGGATCTAAAGCTTCTCCAAAAGCAATTGCTTTAGCCGCAATAACATGTTCCAAGGGACCACCCTGATTACCAGGAAAAATGGCTGAGTCCAGAAGAGAAGACATCTTTTTTAGGTTTCCATTTTTCAATTTGAGTCCAAATGGATTATCAAAATCTTTACCCATCATCATTATGCCTCCTCTAGGACCTCTTAATGTTTTGTGAGTAGTTGAAGTTATAACATGACAATGAGGAACAGGATCACTTAAAAAACCCTTAGCAATGAGACCAGAAGGATGAGCGATATCTGCATGAAGAAAAGCTCCAACTTCATCAGCAATTTCTCTAAATTTTTTAAAATTTATATCTCTAGAATACGCTGAAGCTCCAACAATTAGGAGCTTTGGCTTAACTTCTTTAGCTCTTTGAAGTATTTCATTATAATCAAAAATTCCTTCCTTAGTAACTCCATAAAAATTTGAATTGTAAATCTTTCCAGAAAAATTAACATTAGATCCGTGTGTTAGATGACCTCCATGTGATAAGTCTAATCCAAGAATTTTTTCACCTGGCTTTAAAAAAGCATCAAATACAGCAGTATTTGCTTGAGATCCAGAATGAGGCTGAACATTGGCATATTCAACATTGAATAAACTTTTAAGTCTATCAATAGCAATAGTTTCTATTTTATCTACTACCTCACATCCTCCATAATATCTTTTACCAGGATATCCCTCAGCATACTTATTTGTTAGTATTGAACCAGTTGCCTTCATTACATTTTCACTTGTAAAGTTTTCTGAAGCAATTAGTTCTAGACCACCTAACTGTCTTTTTTTCTCTTCATTTATTAAATTGAATATTTGTTCTTGATTATTCATTAGAGGGTATTAAGGTGCTAAATTAATAAAATAGATACTCTAGTTTATTTGTTTTCTATTATATAAATCAACTAGTTATAAACAATTCCTATAGTTAAATCTTAGACTAAATTAAATCCATATTCATAAAATATAAATCATCATTATTTGGCCAATATTCTTTCTTTATATATTGAATTTTAAAATCTAATTTTTCATAAAATTTATATGTAAGATTGGAAGTTTCTAATTCAATAACATTTAACTGATTATCTCTTTTCAAAATATCTACACAATAATTAACTAGTTTTTTTCCTAAACCGGTACTATGATGATTAGAGTCTACAAAAACCCAGCATATTCTTGCAGTTTGTATATTTTCATAAGCATAGCCTGATGCTCCTAGTATTTCACCTTCAGATTCAATAATAAAATATGTTTCAATATTATTTGAGTTAAAATATTTTTTGAAATCAACCAATTCTTCTTCATGAAAATATTTTGGAATATTTAAAGTAAATATTTTTACTAAACAATTTAGATCCGAAGGCTGAGCTTTTCTTATCACTTCCATTTAATAAATATATAACAATGATTAAAAAACGAAATGAATATTCATAACTTAAAATTAATTAAGACTTTCCCCACATCATATCCTCAAGCAAATCTAATCTTATGTCTGTAAATGCACTTAAATCATCAATCATTGCATCAATTTCTTCTGGTTCATAAACTCCTAAATACTTCATTACATCTTCTGGTTCTTTTGATGTAATTAATATATTAAGAAATGCTGCCCAAGTAGTACCTTTTTCATCAAACGGAATCACTTCATTAAATTTCTGTTTTATCCTAATATTTATGTCTTTCATAAAAACAAAATTATAAAAAAGACAAAGAGAGAAATAATTGCAACAGAACTTAATCAAATTTGTAATTTTGTATCATGAATAGTTCAGTTAATATAAATAATAAAAAAGCAAAATATGATTACTCCTTATTGGATAAGTATACTTGTGGAATAGTTTTAACTGGAAATGAAATTAAATCTATTAGGAATTCTAAGGCATCTTTAAATAATGCTTATTGTGAATTTGAAGGTGATGAACTGTTTGTAGTTAATATGCATATTGATTTGTATGAAAATTCAAACGAGGCAAATTACGATCCAAAAAGAAGAAGAAAACTACTCTTAAACAGACAAGAATTAAAAAAAATTGAGAAACAAGTAATTGATGTTGGTATAACAGTTGTTGCCACTTCACTATTCCTGAGCAAAAAAGGAATGGCAAAATTAAATATTTCAGTAGCAAAAGGTAAAAGAGAATTTGACAAACGAAATGTAATAAAAGACAGGGAAAGCAAAATAACATTAAAGAGGATAAAGAAAGATTTTAATACTTAATCTTTATTTTTTAGCATTGGTACAAATTTAAAATCACCAAAAGTTTCTTTCCTAAATTCACTTTCACTAACCCTTGTAATTCTTGTCATAATTTGAGTTTCCTTGCCAATAGGTATGATCATCTTACCTCCTATTTTTAATTGCGATACTAATTTATTTGGAATTGTTGGGGAACCAGCTGTTACAATTATTCCGTCAAAAGGAGAATTATCAATTAAACCGTTATAACCATCACCATAAACAAACTTCTTTGGTTTAATATTTAGCTTACTAAAAAGCTTAGATGTTATTCTAAACAGATTATGATTTCTTTCAATTGTAAAAATATTAAGCTTTAAATAATGTAAAACTGCAGTTTGATAACCAGAGCCAGTTCCAATTTCAAGAATTTTTTCACCAGGCTTTAGGTCTAATAGTTGAGTTTGATATGCTACTGTAAAAGGTTGTGAAATAGTTTGATCATTTTCTATCGGTAAAGCTTTGTCTACATATGCTTGTTCTGAAAGCCCTGGGTCAATAAATAAATGTCTAGGAATGTTCTTAATAGAATCTAAAACCAAAGGATTAACTATACCCTTTTTTTGGAGCTCTTCAGCAAGAATTCTTCTCCGACCTTGAAACTTAAAGTTATCTTCCACCTACACTAAAATTAAATTAATACTCGATAATTCCAAAAGAAGATTGTATTTTTATCAAATGATAAAGGTTGGTGTAATTGGAGCTGGTCATCTAGGTAAGATACATCTTAACATACTTAGTAATTCAAATTTTAACCTTATTGGTTTCCATGATACTGATGTATCAAATGCAGAGAAGTTAGCTGCTGAAAAAGGTTACATTTTTTTTAAAGATATAGACTCACTAATAAATTCAATAGATGCAGCAGTAATTGTTTCTCCTACTACAACTCATTTTGAAATTGCAAAAAAATGCATTAAAAATGGTAAACACATTTTTGTTGAAAAACCTTTAACTACTAATTCTGAAGAAGCAAGAATTATCAACAAATTAGCAAATGAAAATAATATAATTGGACAAGTAGGATTTGTTGAAAGATATAATCAAGCATTCATTTCTTGTAGAGAATTTATAAATAATCCCAAATTTATAGAATCACACAGATTGTCAGACTTTAATCCAAGAGGCACTGATGTTTCAGTTATTATGGACTTAATGATACATGATATAGATATCATCTTAAATATTAATCAATCAAAAGTAAAAAAAATAGATGCCTCAGGTGTTTCTATAATAAGTTCAACTCCTGATATTGCAAATGCAAGAATAGAATTTGACAATGGGTGTATTGCTAATTTAACTTCAAGTAGGATTTCACTTAAAAAAATGAGAAAAACAAGGATTTTTCAAGATAATGCATACATATCTATTAATTTTTTAGAAAAAGATTTTCAAGTTGTTAAAATAAGAGATAAAGACGATAATGATAACGACAACTCATTAGTAATTAAAAATAATTTAGGTGAAGAAAAAGTTATTTTCTTTGAAAATCCCGATATAATCGAAATCAACTCTATAGAAGCAGAATTAAATGACTTTTTTGATTCAATTAAAAATAAAGTAGAATCTAAAGTAAGTTTAAATGATGGTCTTATGGCTCTTGAAATTGCAGAAGAGATAATGAGTCAATTATGAGTGTAAAAAATCAAATTTCAATAATTAATGATGAGGTAAAAGATAAAGCAGAGTTAGTAGTTGTATCTAAGACGAGAAGCCTTGAACAAATTATTGAAGCTTATGATCAAGGTCATAAAAAGTTTGGTGAAAATAGAGTTCAAGAGATAGTCGAGAAATACAATAATTTACCAAAAGATATAGAGTGGCACATGATAGGTCATCTTCAAAAAAATAAAGTAAAACATATTTCTAAGTTCATTTCTTTAATTCATTCACTAGATAGGTTGTCATTAGCAAAAGAGATTGATAAGAATGCAAGAAAGGATAATAGATCAATAAATTGTTTAATACAGATTAAGATATCCAAGGATGAGACTAAATATGGCCTTAACCCAAAAGAGCTTGATTCATTTTATAGAGAACTTAAGGAATTTAAAAATTTAAACATAGTTGGGTTGATGGCTATGGCTACTTTTACAAAAGATCAAATTTTAATAGCTGAGGAGTTTAAAGAAATGAAAAATCTATTTTTAAAGATGAAGAGTATTAATTCATCCTTTAAAATTCTTTCAATTGGAATGAGTGATGATTATTTAATAGCTATTAATAATGGATCTAATATGATAAGAGTTGGAAGTAAAATTTTTGGAAAAAGAAATTATTAATGTATACTATAGTTGACCTAGAAACTACTGGCGGAAAATTTAATGAAGAATCAATAATTGAAGTTGCTGCATACAAATTTAATGGAACTACTATTACAGACCAATTTATAAGTTTAGTCAACCCTCAGAGAGAGATACATCCATATGTAGAGAAACTTACAGGTATTACATCAAAAATGGTTAAAACAGCACCTAAATTCCATGAAATAGCTAAAAGAGTCATAGAGATTACATCAGATTCCATATTAGTTGCTCACAATGCTCAATTTGATTATAGAATTCTTCAATTGGAATTTAAAAGACTTGGATATGAGTTTTCAATGAAATCTTTGTGTACAGTTATATTATCTCAAGAATTACTTCCAGAACAAGAATCTTATAAACTAGGAAGACTTTCAAGAAGTCTTGGAATTCCATTGAAAGATAGACACAGAGCTAGTGGAGATGCTTTAGCTACAGTAGAATTGTTTAAAATTTTAATGGAGAAAGATGTTAAACAGGAAATAATCAAGAAAAGTATTGTTGAACTGGCTGGTGAAAGCATGAATTCAATTTTTAAGGATACTATTAGAGATCTTAAAAATGAAACTGGTGTTTTTTACATATACAATAAAAATAAAAAATTGATATATATAGACTTTAGCAAGGATATAAAAAACAAGGTTATTAAGCTTTTTACTAGTAAAAAATTTATTCCCAAGTATGTTCAAAATAACTTTAAATCAATTAAAGTATACAATACAGGGGATTATTGTATAAGTATTATTAAAACATTAAATGAGATTATTACGTTAAATCCTAAGATAAATAATAATATAGATCCTAAAATATTTTATAAAATTGATAAGCCAAGTATAATCAATGAATTAAAAGATTTCATTATCACATTTAATGGTAAAAACAAAAATGATAAAAGTTTTATTTTTTTTAAAAATGAAAAAATTGTTGGTTATGGTTATTTTGATCTATTTAACAACATAAATAGTTTGGAGAAATTAAACTCTAGAGTTGTGAAAGTTGAAGATTCAGCTAAAGTTAAAAATTATGTCTATCGAATAATTTCTCAAAAGAAATATAAAAAACTACTAACTTTGAGTGAAATTTATAAATTTTCAAATATTGAATAAGACTCGTCAGAAAATACATGATATAATTTATGAAGCTGAAACTCCAGCAGGAAAGATCTTCGACATATCTTTAATTGTATTGATAATTATTAGTGTAATTCTTGTTGCACTTGAAACTGTGGGATGGATTAATGATAGATATTCTAATATTTTCAATATTGCTGAATGGATCATTACTATATTATTTACAATTGAATATATATTAAGAGTTATATCTATACATCACCCTAAGAACTATATATTTAGTTTTTATGGAATAATTGATTTTTTGGCAACTATTCCAAAATATGTATCACTTATATTTTTCGGCGCCCACATTGAAACTTTGATGGCTATTAGAGCACTTAGAATTTTAAGAATATTTCGTGTTCTTCATATTTCAAGATATATTGGCGAATCTACTTTCCTAGTAAGATCACTACTTGTTAGTAGAGCAAAGATTATAATATTTCTTCTTTTTGTATTGATAATGTGTATTCTCTTTGGTACCCTTATGTATTTAATAGAGGGACCTGAAGCAGGTTTTAGTAATATTCCTGAAAGTATTTATTGGTGTATTAGTACAATTTCTACAGTTGGATATGGAGATATCGTTCCATTAACAGGAATGGGTAAGTTTCTTGCATCTGTACTTATGATTCTTGGATATGGTATCATAGCTGTACCTACAGGTATAATATCTGCAGAAATGGCTCAAAGAAAAAAGAATGTTGATGTTAATACAAGAGTATGTGCTGAATGTATGAATGCTAACCACAAAGATTCTGCAATCTATTGTCACGAATGTGGTTCACACCTAGATGAGGAAAAATAAAAACTTAATTTATATTGCTGGCCCGACAGGTGTTGGTAAAACTGATTTAAGTATAGAAATAGCCAAAAAATTTAATAC